>JAOULU010000002.1 GCA_029881855.1 Nitrosomonas sp.
AGTATTCGCCAATATGTTTGGCCATACCGAAGATGCATCATTGTTAGAATTTGAAGACAGCGCAGAAATTCAAGCCGCGCCAAAAGTTTCTTTCTGATTTAGACCACCCAAATAAGTTATGGACTTCTTTAAGTTACAAGATCAAGCAAGACATAGCACCACTAAACTAGTGCTACTGTTCTCGCTGGCTGTGGTTTCATTGGTTGTGCTTACTAATCTGCTGGCAATGTTTGCACTCGGTTATGTGAATCCACAACAATTAACGGTGGAATCCTTTCAGCAGCAATTTGATTGGGAAACTTTTCTACTCATCAGTGCAGGTGTATTAGTGACCATTCTCTTTGGCAGCTTATACAAAATTAATAGTCTCGCAGGTGGAGGCGCTACGGTGGCTGAAATGATGGGCGCCGAATTAATTGTTGATGGTAGTGGTGATGTGAATAAGCAAAAAGTGCTCAATGTGGTGGAAGAAATGGCCATTGCATCCGGCTCACCCGTGCCACCAGTTTATCTCATGCACGAGGACAGCATTAATGCCTTTGCAGCAGGTACCTCACCCAGTAATGCAGTGATCGGCGTAACGCGTGGCACTATTGAAAAACTCAACCGTGATGAGTTGCAAGGTGTTATTGCACATGAATTTAGCCATATTTTAAACGGTGATATGCGCTTAAATATCCGCTTGATCGGTATTTTGCACGGGATTCTACTGCTCGGCATTATCGGCTATTATCTATTGCATATTGGCGGGCGTTCCAGAAGCTCTAAAAATAACGGTGGTGGCATTCTTTTCTTAGCCATCGGGCTAGTCATTATTGGGTATGGCGGCACCTTTTTCGGGAATCTAATTAAGGCCGCCGTTAATCGTCAGCGTGAATATCTTGCCGATGCTTCAGCGGTACAATTTACCCGTAACCCGGGTGGAATAGCGGGCGCACTGAAACGCATTGGCAGTGATTCTATGGGCTCAACAATACAAAACGCCAATGGCCCAGAAATTAGCCACGCGCTTTTTGGTGAAGGTATAAAGCATTCATTCACCAGTCTATTTGCCACACATCCACCCTTAGAAAAACGAATACGTAGTATTGAACCTAATTGGGATGGAAAGTTTGAATATGAACCCATTGCCAAATCAAACGACAACAAAGCATATCAATCGTCAGACCAGCGCATCAATAAAGCATCCGTATTGATGGCTGGTGCAGCCACAGTGATGAATAGCGAAGCATTTGTAGACCGTGTTGGTCAACTAAACGCAGGTCAGATTGATTACGCACAACAAATATTAAGCGAGTTGCCACCACAAATTAAACAAGCCGCACATGATCCATTTGCGGCGCGTGCCCTGATTTATTTCATGGTGTTGGACAATGATGCAGATATGCGTCAACAACAATTGCAACATTTAGCATCAGCGGCAGATGATGGCGTTTATGCAGAAACTATAAAACTGGTAGAAAAATTCCCAGCATTGGAAATTGAGCATCGATTACCGCTATTGGATATCACATTATCTACCCTACGCCAATTATCAAAACGGCAATACTTATTATTCAAAGATAATCTCCATGCACTGGTGGCAATGGATACCAAGATTCATTTGCTTGAATGGACGCTACAGAGAATTCTCTTCCATCATTTGGATGTTGCTTTTGGACAAAAAACACAACAAACATCTGGTCAGCTTAGTTTAAAACAAACACAATCAGCTTGCGCCGTTGTTTTGTCATTACTCGTGTACGCAGGCAAACAACAGGGTATAAAAAATAAAGCAGCATTTGCAGCAGCCAAAGAAAAACTTAACGGCTTGGATATTAAATTATTACCCGTCTCTGAAATTGATCTAAATAAAGTCGGGGATTCACTCGATCAACTGGCCCGCCTAGCACCCCTAAAAAAACCAATGCTGTTAAAAGCTTGTGCCAAGGCTATTGTCGCTGATCAACAGATATCTGCCGCTGAAGTTGAGTTATTCCGTGCTATAGCAGATTTAATCGATTGCCCAATGCCGCCACTGGTAGCTTGAATGGATACTCAAAAACCGGATATTAGTCTTGTGCTTCTTTATCCCTACCCAATCAAGGGTGGCATTTCATCCAGCAGACTCAAGATGCCTTGTAACGCAGTGATTACTGATTGTCGTCTGATTACATCTCGATCACCCTTAAAGTGATGGGTTTTACACTTTACTAAACCATCATTAAGCACCCAAGCAAAACATATCGTACCAACAGGTTTTTCCGTACTGCCGCCACTAGGGCCGGCGATACCAGTTATTGATACAGCAACCTGCGCATGACTCCTTTGTAATGCACCAAAAGCCATCTCACGAGCAGTTTCTTCTGATACTGCACCATTTTCTTCTATTTTTTCAGGACTAACGCCCAACATTTCACACTTAGAAAGATTACTGTACGTTATAAAACCACGCTCATACCAAGCGGAGCTACCGGCAACTGTTGTAACCGCTTGACCTAGCCAGCCACCCGTACATGATTCAGCCGTTACCAGCAAAAGTCCCTGCTGTTTCAACCGTTCACCAACCTGGTTTACTAAGTGTGAAAGTGTTTGCTCATTAACAGAAATTTTAGTGGCTCCTAAAGAAACTTAGAAATATCCCTCAGATAAAACTAAAGCCTTCCAACCAGCCAAACAAAGTAATGCAAAGAATGCTGCCAACATATCATCAAACATTACACCAAAACCACCATGCAAGTTTTTATCGTAATATCGTATTGGTTGCGGTTTCACAATATCAAAGAAACGAAACAACAAAAATGCTGCTATTTGCCATACCCAACCCACAGGGGTAAAAAATAACACCAACATAAATGCAACGGTTTCATCCCATACCATCCCACCATGGTCCGCTACACCCAGTGATTTACCAGTTACACCACATGCCCATATGCCAACGATAAACATGATATCAATGAGCAATAATAAATAAACGGGCTCAAAGTAATAATCCAATACCCAAAATAATGGAAAGGCGATTAGTGTGCCAACTGTACCAGGTGCGGCAGGGCTTAACCCAACGCCACCAGAGAATGCTATAAAATGGGCAGGGTGGCTATATACAAAGAAAATATCAGGGCGTACGGGCGATTTAGTGCCCGATTCATCCTGAATTTCAGGAACGGAAATGGTCATACCCTGTTTTCTCCATACTTATTTCGTTACCATCGGCATCTTTTACAATTAAACCTTCGCCTTGTATGATTTCACCAATGCACGTTAAAGGCAACGACAATTCTTCAGAGAGAACTTCAATCGCTTTATGTTTTGATTTTGACGCAGTAAAGCAAAGCTCATAGTCATCGCCGCCAGATAACAGACAATCCAGCGCAAAGGGTCTCTGTATAACCCTTTGCATAACCGAAGAACATGGAATCAATACCAAATCGATAGTTGCTGCTTTATTGGAAGCCGACAAAATATGGCCCAAATCTGCCATTAGTCCATCAGAAATATCAATAGCGCTATGCGCCAAACCAATTAATTTCTGGCCTAATACTATTCGTGCTGTTGGCATATGCAACGCGCTCAAGCAATAATCTATTTCATCAGACTCCAACACCATTTGTTGTTTCTCATGACATAGCGCCAAGGCTGCATCACCCAAGCAGCCAGAAACCCAAATATCATCACCAACCAATGCACCACTCCGCCGTAAAGCATCGCCCTTAGCCACTTCTCCGATAATTTGCACACAAATACTTAGTGGTCCGGAAGTCGTATCACCCCCGATTAATTCTATTTGATATGTTTGAGCAAGCTCAAAAAAACCTTGACTGAAATCACCCAACCAGACTTCATTTTGCTCAGCCAATATCTTAGGTAAAGTTAACGAAAGCATCGCCCATCGAGGCTTTGCGCCCATTGCCGCCATGTCTGAAAGGTTAACCGCAAGGGATTTATAACCAAGCTTATATGGATCGGTATCAGCAAAAAAATGTTTTCCAGATACCAACGTATCCATTGAAATGGCTAATTCTGTTTTACTACTTGGTACAATCAATGCAGCATCATCACCTATTCCCAATATTGCATTGGAAACGGTTTTTTTAAAATAACGGCGGATAATATCAAATTCTTTGTTCAAATGATTTCTACATACACTTCAAATTGAAGTGAAGTCTTGACGTTTTATTGCTGTTTTTTGGATGCAATTTCAGCCACTCGAAGCTGATTAGCCAGTTTATCCAACACACCATTAACATACTTATGCCCATCACTACCGCCATAGCTTCTGGCCAATTCAATGGCCTCATTAATAATGGCACGATAAGGAATTTCCAAATGGCACTTTAACTCATAGGTACTTAATAATAAAATTGCAAACTCTACCGGACTTAATTCTTTAAGTGGCCGGTCAAGACAAGGCTGGATGTGCTCTTCAAGACTGTTAATGTCACCCAAAACACCCTCAAGTAAGCGAAAAAAGTATCTTTTATCTGACTGCGAAAACTCATCGGTATCACGTAATTGTTCTACAATAAAGCTCGCTGAGCCACCAGCAACACGCCACTGATAAATACCTTTTAAAGCAAGTTCTCTCGCAACACGTCGATGGCCTTTGGGTTTCTGGTCTTCGTTATCTAATAGTAGTTCAGCCGTCATCGGATGCGTCATCAAGTTTAATATGCAAATTACCCATCTCCAATGCTGCTTGTGCAGCTTCTATCCCTTTTTGGCTCATTCTTGCAATTGCCTGATCTTCCGTTTCTGTGGTGAGAATGCCGTTGATAATTGGTATATCTAGTTCGATTTGAACGGACATTAAACCACGTGCTGACTCATTGGATACCACCTCAAAATGATAGGTGTCCCCACGCACCACTGCACCTAATGCAATTAGCACATCAAATTGGTCAGACAAAGCCATTTTTTGTAATGCCAACGGGACTTCCAATGCACCGGGTACAGTTATTAATAAAATGTTTGACTCAAGTACACTGTGTTTTTTTAATTCAGCTGTGCAAGCACCTAACAACCCTTCCCCCACATCGACATTAAAACGACTCATCACGATACCAATACGTAAATCTGAGCCATTCATGTCCGTTTCAAACTCTAGAATATTGTCATAATACGCCATTCTAATTCCTCCAAGGATATTGGTTTATCAGTTTTGATTAGTAGACTATAAATAGACTACGGCAATTTTATAATTTTATATAACTGGTAACCTCCAAACCAAACCCTGCCACACTCGGCATCTTCCTTGGTGCTGCCATTAAACGCATTTTGCCAACATTTAAATCTTTCAAGATTTGCGCACCAATCCCATGGTTGCGTAAATCAGCTTTATTAGGGTCAGGAACATCAGATTCCATTAACGCTATTCGTTCTATCAATTTAGAAGCACTTTCTTTACGATTTAATAATACGATAACACCTCGCCCTGCTTCCGCAATAACACGTTGTGCGTCATTAATACTCCAGGAATGCGTATTATCATTGATATCTAATACATCAATAACTGATAACGGCTCATGCACACGTACCAGCGTTTCTGTCTCAGGATCGATATCACCTTTTACTAATGCCAGATGAATCGTATTTGCCGTCTCATCGCGATAAGCAGCAAGTAAAAACTCTCCGTGATGTGTTTGAATTGAACACTCGGCCACACGTGTAACAAGACTCTCATTCAAGCTACGATAGTGGATCAAATCTGCAATTGCACCAATTTTAAGTTGATGCTTACCAGCAAACGTAATGAGATCTGGCAACCGCGCCATGCTGCCATCTTCTTTCAGAATCTCACAAATAACAGATGCAGCAGTTAGTCCAGCCATACTTGCCAAATCACAACCTGCCTCAGTGTGGCCCGCACGCACTAATACACCACCTTCTTGCGCCATGAGTGGAAAAATATGTCCGGGTTGGACAATATCTTCTGCTTTGGCATCTGGTTTCACTGCGGTTTGCACAGTATGTGCGCGATCTGCCGCAGAAATACCTGTTGTTACACCGCTGGCTGCTTCTATGGAAAGCGTGAAGTTAGTACCTAATGGTGAGCGATTAGCTGATACCATCAAAGGTAAATCTAATTGACGGCATCTTTCCTCGGTCAACGTCAAACAAATCAAACCGCGGCCATAAGTAGCCATAAAATTTATTGCTTGCGGCGTAACAAAATCAGCAGCAAGCACTAAATCGCCTTCATTCTCGCGATCTTCTTCATCAACAAGAATAACCATTTTACCGATTTTGAGGTCGGCAATAATATCTTGGATAGGACTAATTTTCATGTCTGCTTTCATTCTTTTCTACCTTCAAGCGTCTATTAGTCCAGCGACATAACGCGCCAACATATCAACTTCTAGATTCACGCGTGCACCTGATTTTAATTCATTCAACGTCGTTGCTGACAATGTATGGGGAATAAGATTAATCGCCAGTTCGTCGCCATCTATCACGTTAACAGTCAAGCTCACGCCATTCACAGCAATCGAGCCTTTATTGGCAATAAAGCGTAATATTGACTGTGGTACTTTTATGATCAATAAATGACTCTCACCAGCAGCTTCAAACTTGACTACTTCACCTGTTGCATCAACATGACCGCCAACTAGGTGCCCACCCAGTCTGTCCGACAAGCGCATGGCTTTTTCTAAATTCACCCGCTTACCGGGTTGATCAAGGCCTTGTGTGCAGTTTAAAGTCTCTTGAGAAACATCAACACTAAACCCATTGTCAATCAATGTGGTCACCGTGAGACAAACACCATTAACTGCAACGCTATCACCGATAGATACATCGCTTAAATCCAACGAACCAGATGAAACGCTTAAATGCAGCCCATTTCCTTGTGGCACTACCTGCTTTATTTCACCAACTGCTTCAATAATTCCAGTAAACATTTGCTACTCTCTTAAAAATTGAAGATACCGTAATTTTGGTTAACAGATAAAATGCAGAAGCAGGAAAAAACCGTGCGAAACTTGATGGAATATTGGTATTGTAGCCAATTATGGTCGGCCTGAAAATTATCTTGTATGATTCTTTCTTAAAATCTTGTAATAAGCACGCACTGATTCAGTTAACGTAACCGCCTCGCTACCGCGTGTTCTACCATAGGTTAGGGTTTCAAAATATTGCGGTTTACTGAGTAAGGGCAAGGTTTTTTTCAAATCAACCCACAAATCTGGGTTTAAATCAAAGCGCCGCGCCAATGCACGTGCATCGACAATATGTCCATAACCTTGATTATAAGCTGCCAACGCAATCCAGGTACGGTCTGGCTCAACAACACTTTCAGGTAATTTGTTTTTTAATATCTGCAAATAACGTGCGCCGGCAAGTATGTTCTGCTGTGCATCAAGCCGACTTGTGACGTTCATCCGCTTGGCCGTATCTAGCGTCAGCATCATCATACCACGCACACCCGTGGTTGACTTTGCTCTAGGGTTCCAATGAGACTCCTGGTAGGACAATGCCGCAATTAAGCGCCAATCAATCTCGGTTAATTCTTCGGCTTGTATAAAGTCTTTCTGGTAATTGGGTAGTTTCGTACGTATTTTCTCTTGAAAAACACGTATATCCCCAACCTGTAATTGATGTAGATGGCCTTTATAGTTATCCAATAACTGCCTTAATGCACCATCTTGCTGGATACGCGCAAAAAAATCCCTAGCTTTGCTTAAAAGCTCGTTCTCAACAAACCTTGGGAAGATCCATTGGCTGGAAGCCGCTTCAAGTTCAAGCCCACTGTCTATATTTGTATGAAAATGTTTGGCCTGTTTAATTTGTGTGGCATTAGCGACCGCATATTCAATTTTCTCTTTTGCCAGTTTTTCCAGTAAACGATCGCTTGGAAGATCCACCGCTGACCATGTGAGGTCAGGCATTGATTGTTTCAGCCTTTTAAGCTGCTGTTCCTGCATTGACCCAATCGATACTTCAACTTTCTTTCCGACAAGCTGTTGCAAATCCTTGGGCTTAAAATTCTGTGTATTAAATGCAACCTGATGATGTGTGTGCTTATAAACCGGGCCTAACCGAAAACGTGATAATTCATCCGGCCTATCCAAACCAACAACAATATGCCCCCGTTGTTTGCTTAATGCAGCAAGTGCGGCCTCAGGTTGCTGCATAATAATAAACCTTACTTTTACCCCTAACTCACGAGCGAATTGAACCACTAAATCAAAAGTTAAGCCCGAATAACTACCATCTGGATTTTGATAAAAATTTTCGGCATGCTCAACCGTAATGACCACCAATTCATCCGACACACCAAACGGTGGCACAGGCTTATCATAGGAACCACAACCTGTTAAGGCGAATCCAGAAAAAAACAAAATGAAAAGAACAACGAATACGCGCATGAAAGATAGACTAGCCCAATACTTAAAATAACAATTAACCAGATACGGACATGATATGCGTTTAATTAGCTTTAAGCTATATTAAACGATATGAACTGAGAAATATTATGGCGCTGAAAGCACATAAAACTGCTTACGTTTACAGTGAGGAGAATAAATAGAAATAACCATACACACAGTGATAATAATCACATTAATCTAAGATTAAAAAGTCGAAAACAGATAAATGGTGAGTATATCCGAACAAAAGATCAATCGACTGACATCATTAACCATAAACCAGGTAAAAAATACAGTGCGCAATATCCAATGATAACCACAAACGATGTAATAATTTCAACAATAATTGGTGCGCCCAACACGATTCGAACGTGTGACCCCCGCCTTCGGAGGGCGGTACTCTATCCATCTGAGCTATGGGCGCAAATTGTTGACTAGCGGCAAACGTAGAAACAGTGCACGCGGCACTGTCAAACCTGCCGGCGAAAGGATAACCGCTTTTGAATGTTACGTCCAACTTGAATGGTTGGTCAAACAAGGCGCTTTCTGGCCACAGAAAATATGATCTTTTAAACTAATCCAGCGCGTCTTGAGCCACAGATTGGTCCGGAATAGAACAAATACGTACAGTTTTGACAACTTGATTTTTAGTTTGCATGATTTCCAGAGAATAGCCGACAATCGTGACCCCTGTCCCGGCTTCTGGAATATCTTGCAAATATTCTAAAATCAATCCATTCAATGTCTTAGGGCCATCTAATGGAAATTTTAAATCTAATTTCCGATTTAGATCACGTAGCAAAATGCTGCCTTCTACGATGATGCTGCCATCTTCTTGCTTGACGAATCGACTAGTTTGGGATGGTGCTTGTGTGGTAAATTCACCAATGATTTCTTCTAGAATATCTTCAATGGTTACTAAACCAAGCCATTCACCATATTCATCAACCACCATACCGACTCTGATTTGGTTTTCCTGAAATAACTGTAACTGTGAAAATAACGGTGTCCCGGATGGGACAAAGTAAGGTTCACGCATGACAGTCTCTAGGGTTGCTGCGGTTATTTTGCCACTTTGCATCAGGTTCAGCACTTTGCGTGCATGCACAATTCCAACAATATTGTCCATACGTTCACGATATACCGGCAAGCGGGTATGGTGACAAGTCAGCAATTGTGCGTGAATAACTTCATCATCAGCACTCAAATCAATTGCTTCAATCTGGCTGCGCGGCACGATCACATCATCTACGGTGACTGTCTCAAGATCAAGCAGATTCAGCAACATCCCCTGATGTTTCTTCTGTATAAAATGCCCGCCTTCAAGCACCATTGTTTTAAGCTCTTCCGTGCTGATTTTTTGCTCTACCTGTCCCTTTTTAGGTTTTAAGCGCAACATAATTAATAACCCGCTGACGAAAAGATTCACAAACCAGACTACGGGATAGAAAACCTTTAATAACGGTGTCAAAATATAACTCGCGGCCAAAGCGATTCGTTCAGGGTAAGCAGCCGCAATAACTTTCGGTGTAATTTCGCTAAAAAGCAAAATGGCAAACGTCACGCAAATAGTGCCCATGAGCAAAGCCATTTCATCCTGACCAAAGTAATTAGCAATAATAACGGCAACCAACGTTGCCGAGGCTGTATTGAGTAGATTATTTCCCAATAAAATAACCCCCAGCAGCCGGTCTGTTTTGTCTAACAATTTTGTTGTCAACCTTGCGCCGCGATGACCTTGTTTGGCAAGATATTTTAAACGATAGCGATTAATCGCCATCATGCTGGTTTCAGATAACGAAAAAAATCCTGAAAGAATCAACAAGAATATCAATGCAAGAAGCATGATATGTAAAGGCACGTTTTCCAAGAAACACCTATGATGTATAAAAAAATATTTGTATCTACATTACAATAAAAAGCATTGATCCATTCATGAACAAATGTTTTGTGGTTCAGAACGAATCAGCGCTTCATTAAATAATTTGTATGATGAGATTGTACCTATTTTTAAACGAATCAATTAGCGTTGAAAGCATGAGTTGATTTTTATCATATACGAAGAATGATTTAAAGCGTAAATTATCTTGTCAAGATAGCATCAAATAAATAATAGCGATATACACATATTTTCACTACTAACAAAATATAGATATCACATGAATACTCTAAAAATTAAACAACACCGTTTATCACAGTTATTTTCAGCCATTTTTATTACAACCTTTCTTACATCAGTTGCCGCTTCCACAGATAACTTTTCTAAGGATCAAGGGGTCACATTTGAAGATGTTTCAGCCATACTTGGTCCATACACTCGATCTGCTACAGGTGAGGGACTCGGTGGTATTGCCTGGTTAGACTATGATCAAGATGGAGATCTAGACCTTTATGTAACCAATGGTGTTTTTGCCGCTAATGGTTTGTTCCGTAATAATGGCGACGGCACTTTTACCGATGTTAGCATAACAGCAGGTGTCGCTAATGGGTTGGGAAATTCTGGTGTCGTTGTAGGCGACATAGACAATGATGGTTATCCCGATATCTTTCTAACCGGAGAAGGGCGGCTATCCGGGCCCTCCCAAACACCTACACGCATGTATATCAACAATGGTGACGGCACATTTGCTGATATCACAGCAAGCAGCGGTTTGGTCGGCTCGGATTCGTCTTTGGCGGCTGCTATGGGAGACATCAACAATGATGGCTATTTGGATGTATTTATTGCCAGCCCAGGTCATATTCCATTTCTTACAGGCCCAGGTACTGGCACATCCGATGAAAATAAGCTCTATCTGAACAATGGTGATCGTACTTTTACGGACATCACTGCGTCTGCGGGAGTTAGTGGGCTGTATGTTGACGTATTTGGAGACACCGTCAGTGATGGTGCCTGTGTTGTCGGGTTTAATGACTACAATAATGATGGTTGGCAAGATATCGTTGTTGGTAATTGCAATGCATTCTTCTCGCCTCATATAGTTCCAACACCTTTTGTAGTTCGCCCCACACCATTAAATCTATATAGAAATAATGGCGACAACACATTTACGGATGTTGCAGATTCAGCAGGCCTCAACCTACTTGGTCTTTGGATGGGTCTGGCATTCGGCGATTACGATAATGACGGCGATATTGATCTATTTGCCACAAGCCTGGGAACCTCCGCTGGTAGCCAATACCCACATGCTTTATTTCGTAACAATGGTGATGGCACTTATACCGAAATATCCACCAACGTTGGCATCTCTAACTCTGAATTCAGTTGGGGAGCAACATTCGCTGATTTTGATAACAATGGCGGACTGGATTTATATCAGACTGGCTCACTGCCATTATTTGGCATTATTGGTCCTGAGAAAGGTAATCCTGGCCGATTATTTATGAACAATGGCGAGGGCGAGTTCACTGAAGATAGCAGTGCCACAGGTATGGATTTAAGTTCCAAGTATACTTCTGGCGTGGCACAAGCTGATTTTGATAACGACGGCTTCATTGATATCGCTGTTATGACCGCCCCTTTCAGTGTTGGCCCAATAACTGTGCCGAGTGAAGATTTTGTTTTGTTGCGTAACCAAGGTAATGAAAATCATTGGATCACAGTGCGCCTCATCGGAACACAAAGTAATCGTGACGGTATTGGCGCAGTGATTGAAGCCAAAACAGGTAACAAAATACAAATCCGTGAAGTTCGTGCTGGCAGTAGCTTTGCATCGTCAGAATCACCTTGGCCAACATTTGGTCTTGGAAAATACCAGCAGGCCAAAATTACCGTTACTTGGCCGTCTGGCCTAACTGAGACATTTCCCGGCAATCCTTCTGACCAAATTATTACGCTTGTTGAAGGAAGCGGTGAAATACAGCAATAACACTGATTCGAAAGAAATCAGCCAAATGGCTCTCCGAATGTAAATCCCGTATAAATAACCCAGTATTGCCGCCGCCTCTTTTACGCCACTTAGTCAACAGAAGAACCCATCATTAAATCAATAACCCGCCTACTAAGTTCCTGCCAAATGCCCCCCATGCTTGCAAACATACCTTATTCCAAGTTAAATTGGCCGAACAGGTCATATGCGACAGCTAATTATCAGCACTCATCTTTATCGAGATTTAACAATGACAATGATTGAAAATACCAACCATATGTTGCATTTTAACAATCATTTTAATTTAAGTTGTTACTTTTAATAGAATAATTTAGCTTTCTCGGGCAACTGGGTGTAAAGTAACCAATGTTATATATAGCATCTTTGATTGACTCGGGTTTCTGGTTGGCGATAAGCATTCATTCAAGGGCAACTTACAAGTTCAAATGAGTCTCAAGACTGTTAAAAATCTTAATATTCCAGATCTGAGCCATAACGGTCTGATTAACAATTTAAAACAAATTGTTTTTCAATTGGATTCTAACGGTAATTTTATTTTTCTAAATGATACCTGGAAGACAATTACTGGGCTACCTATTGCCAAAACAATTAATCGCCCTTGGCTAAGCTTTATCTATGAGCATGACCGCCCGAAAGTTGAAATTCTTCTGCACCAGATATCTTGCAATAAAGAAAAAGTTAATGAGCACTTTAAATGCCGCCTCTATATAGAAAACAAACGCTTAATTAATGTAGAAGTTTTTTTGACACCATTAATCGACATTAAAGATACAAAAGGTTTCATTGGCACTTTTTACGATATCACCGAACATAAAAAAACAGAGTTACAGCTAGAAATTCAGAAAATCGCCCTTGAATCAGTCGATAAATCAATTGTTATAACAGACCCAAATGCAGTCATAGAGTGGGTTAGTCCTGCCTATCTTCAACTAACAGGATTTAACCTAGAAGAGACATTGGGTAAAACATTTAAAGACCTTGTCTACTCCGGCAGACAAGACAATACTTTTTATGTAGAACTATGGCAGACCATTAGCGCTAACAAAGTCTGGGAAGGCGATTTGGTTAACAAAAAAAAGAATGGGGCATTATATGATGAACATATGACAATCACCCCCATTACAGACACATCTGGTCAGATTAAACACTACATTGCAATAAAAGAAGACATTAGCCAGCGCAAAGCATCTAAAAAAGAAATAGAAGAGCTGGCTTTTTATGATCCACTAACCAAATTACCCAACCGTCGTTTATTTTTAGAACAACTCAAGCATGTTGTCTTAACTAACCATCGCGAACAAAGCTATGGCGCATTGTTATTCGTCAATATTGATAACTTTAAAACACTTAATGATACACATGGCCATAGTAACGGTGATTTATATTTGACTGAAATAGCATCACAAATAAGTAACAGTATTAGGAGCACAGATACAGTCGCTAGACTGGGTGGGGATGAGTTTGTTGTGATGTTAGAACAGCTGGGTCATAATTCTCAAAAAGCTATTTCTGAGGCATCAAATATTGGCGAAAAAATTCTGGCGCTATTAAATCAAGAATATTGCTTCAATCATATCAAGTACAGAGGCTCATCCAGTATCGGTATCTGTATGTTTATGGATCAGTATAATAATGCTGAAGATATTTTGAAACGAGCCGACACGGCAATGTACGAAGCTAAAAATGCGGGCCGAAATACCCTACGCTTTTTTGATCCAGTGATGCAAAATACGCTTGAGCAACGTATACAGCTTGAAAAAGAACTAGGGATAGCCCAAGAAAAACAAGAATTTAAGCTTTATTATCAATTAATAATCAATAACGAACAAAAAATTGTGGGAGCCGAAGCATTGTTACGCTGGCAGCATCCCAAACAAGGTGTTCTGGAACCAAATGAATTTTTATCTTTAATAGAAAACAACGGAATGATTATTCCTATTGGAGATTGGATTATTAAAGAAGGACTAGAGCAATTACACCGATGGCAGCAATCCGAGACATTAAAAGCAATGACGTTATCAATTAATATCAGTGCAATTCAATTTCAGAAAGAAAACTTTGTTAGTAAATTAAAAACGTTGATTAATGATCTAAATATTAATTGCAACAATTTATTTCTTGAATTAACAGAGTCTTCATTAATTTATGATATTGAAAACACAACGAATAAAATAGACGAGCTTAAATCAATGGGCATCCGTTTTTCAATAGATGATTTTGGCACAGGATTTTCTTCATTAAGCTATTTAAAGAGCTTTAAACTTGCACAATTAAAGATTGATCGTTTATTTGTACGAGATATTTTGACAGACCAAGATGATCTAACACTGGTAAAAACTATTATTGACATGGGAAGAAATCTCGGGCTAGATATCGTAGCTGAAGGCGTAGAAAATAAACAGCAACTTCAAATACTGCAAACAGCCGGATGCATAAAATATCAAGGTTATTGGATAAACAAGCCTATGTCAGAAGATAAAATTCATGCGCTAATTAAATCTAAGGAAACGCCAATACATTAGTGAGGTATTATCTAAGAAACTCAGACATCCCTTCCCAACATTATGAAATATAGCGCAAGCCACACAACCACAAATGGATTTCCCCGCCAATAGAAAGAATTTTGATAAGCAGTGTAGATATTACTCTTATTAAGAATCTGCCGTTTACACCATGAGCAGTTATCCCGTCATTAAATGGATAGAAGCAGGGAAAGATACATCGGCCCGCTGGCGTTCAGAAAAAAATATACCGCCACCCAAGCGGGTACTAATTGCTGATGATCGCATGACTGGTGATACTGCCTATCGTCTAGCTTGCGAAGGCAACGCTCTGCTGTGGCGTGGCGATTTTCAAAACGCACGCCAATTGCTGCAAGCAATGGCGCGGCGCGTTGACAAGAAACCTCGTAAACGCAAAACAAAGAAAACGGCGGCCACACCCGCTGAAGCCTTCCATCAACATCGCTTAACACAATCACAGCGTGCTCGCACCCTCGGTATGCTACTACTACCCTTCGAAGCAGACCACAGCCTGCCCTTACGGCGTGCGCCTGATGTACACTTAGCTTGTATAGATGCCTATGGCACTGGCACAGAGCCCTATATCGCCTCACTACGTGAACTGCAAGGCCTTATCGGTGCCTATGAATGGCGTAAAAAAGGTATAAATGTTCCCGCATTGGATGCACAAATTCATCCGCATTACGGTGTATTTACCCCAATACGTAGCGAATATGTTGGGCTGGTAGCCACAGCCAATTTACCCAAGCGCGCTATAACGCAGTCTGTAGCATTTGATATCGGCACAGGAACCGGGGTGCTGGCCGCCGTGTTGGCAGGGCGAGGCATTAAGCAGATTATTGCTACTGACCAGGACTTACGAGCACTTAATTGTGCGCGTGAAAACTTAACACGGCTCGGTTTCGCCGAACAAGTTGATGTGGTGCAAGCTGATCTCTTTCCTGAAAAAGGTCTAGCATCTCTGATCGTATGCAATCCGCCGTGGATTCCGGCGCGGCCAAGCTCACCACTTGAACACGCCATATTTGACCCAGAAAACCGCATGTTAAATGGATTTCTAAAAGGACTTACGGCACACCTTGCCCCTGAAGGCGAGGGTTGGCTAATACTCTCAGATATTGCCGAGCACTTGGGATTACGTACCCGCGAAGAATTGCTAGCATCCATTGATGAGGCAGGTTTAAAAGTGTTGAGTAAATCCGATGTAAAACCGCATCATCCACGAGTCTCAGATATCAATGACCCACTACACGCTGCTCGCGAAGCTGAACTGACTTCATTATGGCGGTTAGCCGCAAAATAATTATTGAAGTAAAAAGTACTTTTGGATATCTCTATAACTCAGTATATTTTTTTGCGATTCCCTTTGATTTTGAAATAGGGTATTTCAAAGCGTTCTGCTTCATCTTATCCAGTATGATCTGCTCTACATCAAAACCGTATTTTTCAGCCAGTAAAAATGCAAATGTAAAAACATCAGCAAGCTCTTCCTTCACTTTATCAGAATCAGCTTGTTCTGAAGACTGCCAAAGAAATGCCTCAAGAAGCTCACCAGCTTCAATATTTAATGCCAGCGAGAGGTCTTTAGGGTTATGAAATTGTGCCCAATCCCGTTCATCACGGAATTTAAGCAATATTTTTGTTATTTTTTGAATATCATTCACTGACAGAGCAGACCTTAATAGTAGAAAAATTATTATTACTCGAATAATAGGCCATTTGTATCAACTAATTCAAGCACAGCGATTATTTCTCAATCACCCCAGTTAATTGATATCCTGTAAAATCAGAGGTCATCTTAATCGAGCAAAATTCGACCCGATTTTGCCATTCTCACTACTATAATACCGCCTCTTTTAGATAATTAAATACTTATGCGCGACTTTAAACCCGGTCAACGATGGATATGTGATGCTGATTTACAAATGGGCTTAGGAATCGTTCAATCAGTAGAAGACCGTATTATCAATATCGCTTTTAAAGCCGTAGGTGAGACTCGTTCGTATGCAAAATCTTCTGCGCCATTAACACGCGTTATTTTCAATATTGGCGATACCATCACCAGCCATGATGGCACAACATTAGAGATCACATGTGTTAGTGAGCAAAATGGTTTGCTTATCTACTCAGGGACAAATGAGAATAAACAACAGATAGATTTGGCTGAAGGTCAACTGGCGCATCATATGCAGTTTAGTCGCCCAACTGAGCGACTATTCAATGGGCACATAGACCAGGATAAATGGTTCCAAATTCGCTATCAAACTTTAATAGCACGTAATCAACTTTCCCACGCACCGCTTTACGGGTTGGTCGGCACGCGCACAAGCTTAATTCCTCATCAACTCTACATCGCCCATGAAGTAGCACGTCGTTATGCGCCACGTGTTTTATTAGCCGATGAAGTTGGATTGGGAAAAACAATTGAAGCTGGCTTAATCCTACACCAGCAATTATTAACAGAACGTGTCAAACGTGTTCTGATCGTTGTCCCCGAAACATTAACCTATCAATGGTTAGTTGAAATGCTACGTCGTTTTAACCTACATTTCAGTTTATTTGATGAGGAACGCTATGAAACTTTGCAAGCAAGTGACGAACAAGAAAATCCATTTCATAGCGAACAATTGATCCTATGTAGCTTAAGTTTTCTCAGCCAGCATCAAAAATATTTTCTGGCTGCACTTGATGGTTTCTGGGATTTGCTAATTGTTGACGAAGCCCATCATCTGCAATGGTCGGAACAATCTGTAAGTCCTGAATACGCCATGATTGAACAATTGGCTGCTTGCACTAAAGGTGTATTACTTCTAACAGCTACACCCGAACAATTAGGTAAAGCCAGTCATTTTGCTCGCCTGCGTTTACTTGACCCAAATCGCTTCGCAAATTTTGAAGACTTTGTGGCAGAAGAACATGCCTATGAACCAATTGCCAAAGCGGTAGAGTTCTTACTAGAAGACCAAGCGCTAACTGATAAAGCCAAGCAAGTCATTGCTTCAACAACTGATGCAAAGCACACAAAGAAATTACTAGCTAATTTGCAGAAGAGGAAGAATAGTGCAGAAGCCCAACAAGTACGCAAACACCTAGCCGAGCAATTGCTCGACCAACATGGCACAGGCCGCATATTATTTCGCAACACCCGTGCAGCTATCAAAGGGTTTCCACAAAGAAAACTGCACCCCATCCCACTGACACTGCCAACACTCTACAACGATAGCCTGGAAGCTTTTGGGGGAACTGATTTATCAAAACCCCTGATGCTATTGTGTCCAGAGTTACTCTATCAAGCAAGAGCTGAAGATGACGACCCGCAATGGACTAAAATTGATCCGCGTATCAGCTGGCTCAGGGACACATTAAAAACACTAAAACCTGAAAAAATATTAGTTATTGCGGCAAATGTACAGACTACACGTGATATTGCGCAAGCACTCAAAGCACTGACAAATCAACATATACCGGTATTTCATGAATACATGAGCTTGATAGAACGTGATCGCGCAGCGGCTTTTTTTGCCGATAAAGATACTGGCAGTCAAATATTGGTTTGTTCGGAAATTGGCAGTGAAGGACGAAATTTCCAGTTTTCGCATCATCTTGTTTTATTTGATTTACCGATCAACCCAGATCTGCTAGAACAACGTATCGGCCGCTTGGACCGGATCGGCCAGACTAAAACCATCAACATTTACACGCCTTATCTAGAAAACAGCGCACAAGAAGTTATGTTTCATTGGTATCACCGCGGTCTCAATGCATTTGAAAAAACTTGCCCAGCTGGCCAGACTGTTTTCTCAAAGGTTAAACCAGAGTTGATAACAGCACTTCACCAACGTACACTTAAGGTTAAAGGTGACAATCTCATCAACGCTACACAATTGGCTAATAAAGCATTAAATGAGGAACTTGATCGTGGTCGAGACAAGTTGCTCGAATACAACTCCTTCCGTCCTGCAATCGCACAAGAACTATGCAAACAGGCAATCGCTCAAGATAGCGATACCAATCTACCACAATATATGGATGTCGCCTTTGATTGTTTTGGCGTACATATTGAAGATCATCGTAACGGCAGCTATTTGATTCAGCCTAGCGAACATATGACAACATCGTTTCCTGGTTTGAGCGATGAAGGTATGGTAATTACTTATACCAGAGACATTGCATTGGCCAATGAGGACATGCGTTACTTAACTTGGGAACACCCTATAGTCATACATGCGATGGATAGGGTCTTAAGTAATGAAACAGGCAATGCCATTGTCAGTGCGATTGAACACAAGAATGTGCAGCCTGGCACCTTGTTTCTTGAGAGCCTTTATATTCTTGAAACCAGCGGCCATCATATGCAACAAAGTAATCGCTACTTGCCACCAACAATGATTCGCACCTTTATGGATGAACAAAGCAACGGTAATTATCCAGACCTGGATCACACGACAATCAACCAACATTTAGTACCGGTATCTGCTGAAATTGCAAAACAGGTGATTCAGTTAAAAAACACATCAATAAAAACAATGATTGCCGCCAGTGAGCATCAAGCTGAAAAATTGATGCCCACAATCATTGCGCAAGCACATGATAAAACCAAAGAAACTTTCACGCTGGAAATTGAACGTCTCAAGGCTTTGCATAAAGTGAACCCAAATGTACGAGAAGAAGAAATCCAGTTCTTTGAACAACAACTGAAAGACCTCACCCTGGCTTTAAATACAACACACTTAAGGCTGGACGCATTGCGGGTTATTGTGGCAACTTAGCGAATATATTGATTACACATTAAAACGAAAATGCATTACATCGCCATCTTTAACAATGTACTCCTTGCCTTCTAGACGCATTTTCCCGACTTCTTTGGCGCCTTGCTCACCTTTGTACGCTATAAAATCATCATAACTAATCACTTCGGCGCGAATAAAACCTTTCTCAAAATCGGTATGAATCACACCCGCAGCTTGTGACGCTGTGTCGCCTTGATGTATGGTCCATGCTCTAACTTCCTTAACACCGGCAGTGAAATAGGTCTGTAACCCAAGCAACTCATAGCCTGCACGAACGAGGCGATTGAGGCCTGGTTCTTCCATATTTATATCAGCCAGGAAAATTTGCTTATCTTCGTCAGACAATTCGGCGATTTCTGCTTCCAGTGAAGCACAAATCGCCACTACGGGCGCGCCTTCACTAGCGGCATATTCTTCTACGCGTATTAGCAGTGGATTATTTTCAAAACCATTGTCGTCGACATTGGCGACATAAATAGCTGGTTTGGCTGTAAGCAAACAAAGTGGTTGCAGCAATTGTTGTTGGTCTTTATCCAGGTCCAATGTTCGAGCTGGTTTGCCTTGGTCCAGATGTTCCCTGACCGTTTCAAGGAAGCCACATAATTTAACGGCATCTTTATTACCCGATCTAGCCAGTTTAGTTTCCCGTTGGATTGTCTTTTCAACAGTCGCTAGATCAGCCAAACCCAACTCAGTTTGTATGACTTCAATATCTGAAATAGGATCAACCTTACCAGCCACATGCACAACATTATCATCTGAGAAACAACGCACCATATTTACAATACCGTCCGTTTCACGGATGTTGGCCAAAAACTTGTTACCAAGCCCCTCACCTTTTGACGCACCAGCTACCAGACCTGCAATATCAACAAACTCCACAATAGCTGATTGTATTTTTTGCGGATTAACAATTTCACTCAATTTTTGTAACCGTGGATCAGGCACTTCTACAATCCCCACATTGGGGTCAATAGTACAAAATGGATAATTCTCTGCAGCAATGCCTGCTTTGGTTAGCGCATTAAACAAGGTGGATTTCCCAACATTGGGCAGGCCAACAATTCCGCATTTCAGACTCATGATCTGATTCTCTTTGTAATAATTAAGTTTTAGTGTGCAATTTCAGCATCGCAGCCTGGCAGTCGCCTTGTGCGAGTAACGGCCATATGGCTAAGCTGCGCTCAATTGCTTCGTCAATTAATGGGACTTCTTCCTTCCTAGGTGGACGCAAGACATAACCCACAACCGCATTTCGATCACCAGGATGTCCGATACCAATACGTAATC
>JAOULU010000124.1 GCA_029881855.1 Nitrosomonas sp.
TAGGTCATATCGTTGTTTTTAGGCGTAAAAAAAGCCGTCCTGGGACAGCTTTAATTACTTCAATGGGACGGCGACTACCGAATAACATACATAACTATTTGTTAATTAATATAAAAGTGGTATTGCTAAAGCCATGTTACCCCGAATGTTACCCCATTAAAAAGTTTGTGGAAAAAATCTGAGTTCATCAGATATCCCTTTTAATACAATTACTTTAAAATAACTGTAAGCAACATTCTATCATATGGCAAATTATAGTTATGCAAACTAAAGCAGCGAGTTCAGTTCCCTATTTCCCTGATATTATTTTTATAAAAATCCATCGTATCTGCTCACTTGAGTATGCTTTTTTACAGTTAATGCGACAGGGCCAAAAAAAACCCAGCTCAAAAGAGCCGGGCTTTTTATCAAATCAGGAGCCGATCAAGGAGCCTGGATATTGGATGCCTGCTCGCCCTTTGGACCCTGCGTTACGTCAAAAGTAACCTTCTGACCCTCTGTCAGAGTCTTAAAGCCGCTCATATTAATTGCGGAAAAGTGCGCGAACAAATCATCACCGCCACCATCGGGCGTAACAAACCCAAAACCCTTTGCATCATTAAACCATTTAACTGTACCTGTTGCCATGTGATTACTTCCTTTTAAAAATAACGGAAAAGCTTCCGTAAAACTACCTGAATCGAAGATTGCACATGGAATACCAGTACTGCAAAAGCTTTGAAACAAATACCTGCCTATCTTCTACTCTGATTATAATAGAAAGTCAAGCGAAGTCTGGGGGCTGACTTAAAACGAAACCGCCACCACTTACCCCCAAGTAGGGGTAACAATTAGAAATAAACCTCGTTCGTCATACAACTTGATAGGCTTAACGCCAGGCTTGGTATTGCGAATAGTGGTGTCAGTTAGTGGCATTTTGGGGTAACTCCTATTTGCTAAATGGGGTTACCCTTCAGTGTTACCCCGATTAAAAGCTGGTTGCTATAGGATCATATTACACTGTACTGGACAATAAAGGCAATAAAAAACCCGCACTTAGGCGGGTTTCTCGGATGTTACTAGACTTCTTAAAACAGTTAAATGGTGGAGACGGCGGGAATCGAACCCGCGTCCGTAAGCCCTCCACAGACAGTTCTACATACTTAGCCATGTTATTTAATTTAACCTTATCAACCGCCAACCGGCAAGCTGAAGACAGGCGAGTCACCTTAGTTTTAACGTTCTGTAAAGTGACCCTGCAGAACGCGATCCTTGTTAATAACTCTGCTGTCTGTTGCCAGACCCGACGTTAAGGCCCATCGGTGCAGAGGCTGGCCGTTTTTTAAGCGGCTAAAGCGTAGTTTTCGTCGTTTGCGACTAAAGTTTTTCAGTTGGATTTACGAGGTGCTCTGACCCTCGGTATGCCCTGCGCTGCTTTGCAACCCACGTCGAAGCCAAGTCGTCCCCGGTGATCTTTGTGGTAAGTCATAAGATAGGGGTGTCGCTGAAAAGTTCAACCCTTATCGGCAGATTATTCTAACACTTAAAGATAGGTTAGCAAGTCTAGTGGATGGTCAATGCTATATTTGGCACCCCAGGTCTCTGTGGGTCCTTCGTTGCCAAGGTAGCCGTAATTGGCAATAATCGGCAACATGCCGGCGGCCAGGCTGGCTTTAACATCGCGCAGATCATCGCCAAGATAAATACATTTCTCCGGGGCAATGGCTATTTTCTGACTGGCAACTAGAAGGGGTTCTGGGTGTGGTTTTTGAAGTGTTGTTTCGTCACCACAAATGGTGCAGGCTGCTCGCTGTTGGAGGCCAAGTTGTTGCATAAGTGGATGGGTAAAACATGCAGGTTTATTGGTCACAATTCCCCAGGGTAGATTGCGTGCGTCCAGTTGATCCAATAGTTCAGCCATGCCGGGAAATAAGCAGGTGTCATGGCATAGGCGTTGGCTATAAAATTCGAGGAATTCATCGCGCATCCCTTCGTAACCGTTGTCTCCCGGTTTGATGCCAAAACCAAGGCCTAGTAATCCACGTGAGCCGGCAGAGGCTTGTGTGCGAATCTGCTCAATGGGTAGGGGGGGTAATTGGCGTTCTATACGCTGACGATTTAATGCATGACCCAGGTCAGGGGCGGTATCGGCCACTGTTCCATCAAAATCAAGCAAGACCGCATTAATCATTGCGTAAATTTTGCATTGTAATGATGTATGTTAGGGCCATCATGAATAACGTGTGCTGTCGGCCATTAGCTGCGATAAGACATGATGTAATTGACGCTGGAATCACTCTCAAGGGCGTAAACCTTGGTGATCGGGTTGTACGTCATGCCAATCAATTTTTCATCGGTAAGTCCAGCATTGCGGGCCATGCGCGCAAGCTCAGAGGGTTTGATAAATTTGGCGTATTCATGTGTGCCTCGTGGCAACATTTTTAAAACATATTCAGCGCCGATAATGGCGAATAAATAAGATTTTGGGTTACGGTTAATAGTTGAGAAGAAAACCCAGCCATCGGATTTAGCTAACTGGGCGCATGAGCGAATAACGCTCATTGGGTCAGGTACATGTTCAAGCATTTCCATACAGGTGACGATGTCGTAGTGTTGTGGGTGCTCCTTAGCTAAAGCCTCCACCGTGATTTTACGGTAATCGACCTGTTGTCCGCTTTCAAGCAAGTGTAATTTAGCAACTTTCAGTGCTTTATCACTGAGATCGATACCCGTGACATTGGCGCCACAAGTGGCCATGCCTTCAGAGAGTATGCCGCCGCCGCAACCGACATCAAGAATGGTTTTTCCTTCTAGCCCTCCAGCCATCTCACTAATGTAATTCATACGCAAGGGATTGATTTCATGTAGTGGTTTAAACTCACTGTTGGGGTCCCACCAGCGGTGTGCCAGTTGACTGAATTTTTCGAGCTCTAGTGGATCTGCATTGATACCATCGTTTTCCATAGTTATACCTTTATCTTTTATTGTTTCTCTGTTGCATCAATACGTTCTTGCCAGTAGGCGGCGCGATTTTGTAATTCAAATGTGTCCAGCGTGGTCAATTGTTTGTCTTGTAACAGCATTCTACCATTTACCCAAACATGACTCACCTGTTCACGCCCTGCAGTGTAAACCAAGTGTGAGATTGGGTCATAGCAGGGAGATAGATTGAGGCCCGAAAAATCAATGGCAGTGATGTCTGCGGCTTTTCCTGTTGTTAACGAACCTGTAGTGTTTCCAAGTCCTAATGCCTTGGCACCATTTAGGGTGGCCATCTCTAAGGCTTGGTGTGCTGGCAGGGTATTTGCTTCGCCACTCACAGCTTTTGCTAGCAGAGCAGTAAGGCGCATTTCTTCAAACATGTCGAGACGGTTGTTACTGGCTGCGCTGTCCGTACCCATACCAACATTGATGCCTTGGTCTAGTAGCGATGGAATTGGCGCAAAGCCACTGGCAAGCTTCATATTGGAAGATGGGCAGTGTGCAATACTACAGCCATATTGATGCATGAGTTTGATCTCATGATCAGTTAGATGCACCATGTGTACAGCGATTAGATTTGGGCCAAGTAACCCTAGCTGTTCTAAGCGTTCAATGGGGCGCTTACTATTTGCAGCGATGCTCATATTAATTTCATCTTGGGTTTCGTGTAGATGAATATGGATTGGGGCATCTATTTGTTCGGCATAAGTGAGAATGTTGCTAAATGTACGGTCATTGACGGTATAGGGTGCATGAGGTGCGAAGCAAAATGATAACAGTGGGTGTGGGTGATACTGGTCACGTAATGCTAGTCCCTTTGCTAAATAGTCATCTGCGTCACTGGCATACGTTGTAGGGAAATCGATAACGATCATGCCAATGGCAGCGCGCATTCCTGCTTTAAGGGTCGCTTGTACGCAGGCCTCGGGAAAGAAATACATATCGTTAAAACAGGTAATGCCGCCTTTGATCATTTCGGCACAGGCAAGGAGGGTACCATCTGCAACAAACTGGGTGTTAACATGTTGCGCTTCAGTTGGCCAGATATGTTTATTGAGCCACTCCATCAAGGGCAGATCATCAGCTAGGCCACGCATTAATGACATGGCAGCATGCGTATGCAGATTAATTAAACCTGGAATAAGGGCATGATCATTAAGGGTGATAGTTTGTCGGGGCTTGAAATGTGATGACACCTCAGAAATCGGCAGAATCCCTTTGATGATGCCGTTATCAATTGCAATAGCGTGATCATTTAGAACGGTTGTGGCTGGGTCCACGGGGATAACCCAGCGTGCTTCAAGGAGTGTTTCGATTTCAATTAGCATAGTGAATAGTCAGCAATACAGAAAAAAAGCCCCGCATTGTGGCAGGGCTTTTTTGTTTTAATAACAGTATCCAAGAAAATTATCGAGTACCTGCTACCTCTATCTCAACACGACGGTCAGGTGCTAAGCAGTTTTTAAGGGCTTGGCCACCGCCTTGGCAGGAATCACCCGTTTCAGGTTCGCTCTCGCCTTTACCTTCTGTAAAGATGTGATTAGATAGGATGCCGTTTGAGACTAAAAATGCTTTCACTGACTCGGCACGTCGTACAGAAAGTGCTTTGTTGTAAGCTTCTGCCCCCATGCGGTCAGTGTGACCAGTTACAATGATAATATCATAATTCAGGCGTTTTAGTTTTCTGGAGAAATCCAGAAGTGCTGTCTGCCCTTTGGGTTTGAGTCTTGCACTATCAAAATCAAATAATGCGTCAGCTGAGAATGAAAATTTTTCTAGTGATACTGGCGTAGCTACAGGAACTGGTTCAGGTGCCGGTGCCAATGCCGGTGCCGGTTCTGGGGCAGGTGTTTTTACAACAACTTCTTTCTCTACTTTGACTGTGTTTGTATCACACTCATAAATGGAATTTTTGGGTTCCCAATAACCCGTGCGCCAGCAATGCCCACCTAAATCGGGCGAACTACGCCATATTGAACCGTCGTCATTTACACTATAAGCTTCGGGAACATTAGAATCGTGCTCATGTGGCTTGCTAGTTTCGTTTGCCAAGACTGCGCCAGAGAAGAATGCTGGCAATAGTATCATTCCAACAAGTTTATTTTTGACTGACATCTTCTTCATACTGTTATCCTTTTGTATTAAAAACGATAGTTCTAAATTATATAATTAACGTTATTAAATCTCTCTGACAGGGCTATTATTAACTTTGTAATTTTAATTATACCTACGTATTCAAGCCGTAGGTTATGTGATTATATTCATATTTTTATCTAATTTATATGTTGTTTATCTGCAACATTTTTGGGTGTGTTGAGGTTATGTTAATGCATATTCCTGTAGCTTGTTGAAAGTATTATGTATCGTGCTTTTTGGTAAAATTGAGAGGATGATTGAGCGTGCTGAATAATAGGGTTTAACTAAGCTTTTTTAAGTAAGTTGGGTTCATTAAGATGGCGGCAAAGTAATGGTTGTTCGATTAAGAGGATTTTACGGTACTATCAGCAACAAGAATGGCTTTTAGGAAAGCTTTAATGACTGA
>JAOULU010000125.1 GCA_029881855.1 Nitrosomonas sp.
CTCTAAACTTGAAGATAAAAAATGTAATCATCTTCACAAAAGAATACATCCTGACGGCGGTTACCTTGTTGGATAATGTGATGCGGGTACCCCGGTAAAATCACTCTTGCTAGTCTTGCCATGGAGCTGCTTTGCATAATTGCAATTGTGTCCCTGAATCTGCAAAATTTCCAGCACTATAGCAACAGTGTGAAACTATTAAGGAACCATCCCGGAAAAGAATTCACGATTTGTCTTCCGGCGTCGCCTCGTGAAAACCATCATGACGTCGCACAATCTTTTTATTTCACTGGTCGCACATCTATAAATATACAAAGCCCGATCCAATCCGGCATTGTTTTGATTAATTTGCGATTACCATGTGCTTTTATTTTTTTGTCTGTTAATGCCTTTTTTAGATCGATATCTCCCTGCCAAACCTCTGCCAATGTTCGTACATCGGTAGAGAGATATAAATCCACATCTTTACCGGGATCCTCAGTGCATAAATCGACATCATCTCCGTCAATCCAAACCCACCAACTTCGATGTTTTTCCAAATCAGTAAACACAAAACAAATAACGGTTTCACCATCTGGAAGATTTTTGGTTTGAATCCTGCGTTGCACTTCCCACATCAGCAGCTCAACATCCAGCTCATCATCACTCATCCGCCCACGTGCCCAACGCATGCCCCACACCGCAATATTTTCCAAAAGCGGCTCAAGCTCTTTTCCCGCCGGTGTCAACCGATATTCATAGCCACGCTGTCCCGACAGCTGTTTGCGCACAATAACGCCTTTTTCTTCTAGGTATTTGAGCCGCTTGGTTAAAAGCGTTGGTGAAATTCTGGATATAGCCCGTTGAAAATCATTGAACCGAGTTGTCCCCATCAGGAGTTCTCTCAGAATCAATATCGTCCATTTTTCAAACAAGACCTCGGCGGCCTTAGATACCGGGCAAAACTGACCATAAGCCGTCATTTGATACACCCCATAGAACTACAGTTTTTGTAGTTAAATACTACACTCCGCGCAGTATCTGTCAAGACACCCTCCTAGCTATACTTCAAAACATAGGACGTGAAGCACATGTCCTTAACTACCCAAATATTAAGGAGAAATGTCATGTTTTCAAACCAAGCAAAAATCCAAGCAGCTGAGATCGTCAAAGAATTCAGTAAGACCAATCGCTGGATATTGCGCTAAAAAACTTAAAGGATTAATTCCTCTTTATTTTTCAACGTAAATTAAACCAATCAGTCGGTTTTTTAATCAACAACTAGGAGAATATAATGAGTACGATAGAGATACCAAATAAACCAAATACCCGCTTTGCTGTCGGTACAAATCTAACTTCTCGCATATTTGCAATAACCTACGCACTATTTGCCTATGCTGTAGGAGCTGGAGCCTTGTTCTGGTTTTTCTTTGCGGCTGCAGGCATTGCCCCCTATTCGCTCTCCAATATTGAAACAAGCAGTGTAATAAAAGCATTAACCATTAATACTTTTTTAGTGTTTTTGTTTGCCACACAACACACCATTATGGCCAGAACAAGTTTTAAGCAAAAGTTGACACGGATTATTCCTGCGCACTTGGAACGTGCTACCTTTGTACTTGCGGCCGGACTTTTCTTAGCAATCATGCTGTGGTACTGGCAACCGCTTCCTGGCTCTATCTGGTCACTGCAGAATGAATATTACAGATTAGCATTATTGAGCCTTTCTTTTGCGGGGGTAATCTATGTGTTGGTCACATCGTTAGTTACCAATCACTTTGAATTATTTGGAATACGCCAAGCATGGCTATATGCCACGGGAAAAACTTATACACCACTAGAATTTAAAAGACACTGGGTCTATAAGTACAGCCGCCATCCGATGATGCTTGGCTTACTGATTGTTATTTGGTCCACAGCAGATATGTCAGCTACCCGCTTGGTATTAGCCGTGTTACTCACCACCTATCTGTTCATCGGTATTCAATTTGAAGAGCGCAGCCTGATTCAAGAATTTGGTGATAAATACCAGGAATACAAAAAAGAAATCGGAATGTTCTTTACTTTTAGGTAAAGCGTACCTGTAAAACTGCTGATCATTTCATGAATCATTAGATATATAGATTCATGAATTAATCAGTCTGTTAAATGTAAGTATGAGTTTCATAGGTTTTGATGTCATTCGAAGCGCCCGTAAAGGAAACTTTCTGAATCAAGTTGGCCATTTGATTGATTAGAAGCCCATCGAAAAAGCTATTAACAAAACCTGCAGGGATATCACGCTGCGGGTTTTGTTGCGGTGAAAACAATTTCCTGAAATTCTATTTCAAATGGCGTGGAACCATAAGCCTTTTCAAGCGCATCGGCAGTCGCCTTGGTCACTACACTGGCCGCTACCGTTGCGCGTTCATTAATTTCTAGTACGCCGGGGTTTCCTTCGACATAGCCTTTGGCAATATGCGCCGCATCGAGTATTTCTATTAATTCTGAAACCGTGTGGGACGCAATATCTTTAAGCCCGGCCTGATTGATCAGACCTTTGATGTGATCAATGTCATAGAACCCAAAAGGCGTGGTCAGGAATTTCGGTGGGTCGCTTTCAAAGAAGCTGGCGATTGTTTGATGCGCGATGGAAGCTGATTGATTGTTCTCCAGAGAATCCCAGACATTAAATGCCAACACCCCGCCTGGCTTGAGTGTGCGTGCCATCTCGGCAAGCCCCTTGTTTTTGTCTGGAAAGAACATGATGCCAAACTGGCAAACGACCGCATCAAATGCGTGATCATCAAAAGACAGCGATAAAGCATCAGCAACCTCGAACGTAACGCCTGGTATATTTGCATGTTTGCTTTTCGCAAAATCAAGCATGGCGGGATTCAGATCGGTTGCGGTAATATGAACACTTTCCGACAAAGCCTGCCGCAAGTGATAGGTTGAAATGCCTGTTCCGCAAGCCACTTCAAGAATTTTGCCATCCGGCGGAATGCTATCTTTTATCCTGCTAGCCAGATCCTTAGCCGAGAACTCGAATAAGAAAGGCCCCAAATGAGCATCATAAATTTCTGGTATGGAACCCGTGAAACTTGAATGTGTACTGGACATGCTCGCCTCTCAACTATTAATAGCATCAAAATACAAACTATTATCTAGGCTAAGACTGGATATGGCAAATATCAACATGAATCAAATATTAGGGGTCAGACTCGATTGACATCTCTTTCGCCCAATTTTTATACTCTTTTGAGAAGGAGAGCACATCAAGTCACTATGTTTTAGAGGCATAATTTTGTTTTGATGGGGAATCTGGAGACATAATACTTAATTGTTGGGTTGTAAGTAATATATCTTTAGAATTCTTTCTCGTTAGTTTTGCCATTTAGGGATATTAGTATTAATTAAATAATGTGTTCCCAGAGCCCCTAAGTTATATTTTTAGTTTTGGTTGGCTTGTGATTAGCTTCTTGTGTTAATAAAATCACAGTAGCGTATATTACATTTTGCTAGAATCAATCATGTTTCCACTAATCTTAACCATAACCTTAAAGGGATAGCTATGGCTGATTTTAATGCGGCGTTTGATGTAACGATGAAAGCGGAAGGGGGCTATGTCAATGATCCAGATGACCCAGGTGGTGAGACCTATAAAGGGATTGCAAGGTCTAGAAACCCCAAATGGTCTGGGTGGATCAATATTGATTTATTAAAAAATGTAGCAGATTTTCCTAAAAATATGGAAAGTGATGCGGGCCTTCAGCAAAAAGTGCGCGATTTGTATGAGGCGAATTACTGGGACAAGATTCGAGGGGATGAAATTGAAGATCAGGATGTAGCAGAATCAATCTTTGATTTTGCGGTGAATGCTGGCCCAAGAACCAGCGCAAAACTCGCGCAGATGGCTGTTGAAGCAAAAGCAGATGGTGTGATTGGTCCGGCAACACTCAAGAAAATTAATGCTGATGACAAAAGAGCGTTTCTAGCCGTATTTGCATTAGCCAAAATTGGCCGTTATGTGAGTATTTGTGAAAAACGACATACAAGCCGCAAATATTTCTTTGGTTGGGTTAGGCGTACATTGGAGGGTTTGTAATCATGGCTAATTTTTTCACAAATTCAATTAGTGCGGGTGCAAGTAATTTGGTAGAGGCGGTGGGTGACGCCATTGATAAGAATGTAACAACGGATGAGGAACGCAAGGAGATTGAAGATGAGTTTGCCAAAGCTTCAATAAAATACAATGTAGAAACGGCAAAATTGGGTCTGGAAGAAAAGAAAGTTATTATGGCTGATATGGCCAGTGCAAGAGAAAACCAAAGTAAAATCCAGGAAAGTGAACATTCAAGCTGGCTGGCAAAAAATGTTCATTCTATTTTAGCCGTTGGTATTATTGGTTTAACCTTTGCGATGTATTTTTGGATTATACAGAAAGGTTGGGGCGGGTTTGATGAAGCAGGTATGAAAGACATTGTGATTTACATACTTGGCGCGTTAACAACGGTTTCTACACAAGTGGCAGCTTATTTCTTCGGGTCTAGTCAAGGGAGTAAAGATAAACAAAAGGCATTAGAGAGCGCTTCTCTTTCTAACGTTAGGCGGTGAGCTAAACTAGCTTATAATATTTTGCTTTTGATTTAAGGTTGGTCTTTATTATTTAGCCCATCGTTTTTTAGTATTTCGTCCAACACTTTATATAATGCAACATAAGCTTAACTTACCTTCAGCTGGAACCATTTCACGTTTTTCTGATTTTGATGGTTCCAGTGATGCGCTATTTCTCGCGCAACTTGCACAACAAGCTAAACCGATTACCATCTTTACGGCAAACGCACTTGATGCACAAAGACTATTGGAAGAAATTCCATTTTTTGCGCCGGAATTAGCAATCCATCTTTTGCCTGATTGGGAAACCCTGCCTTACGATACCTTTTCGCCACATCAGGATTTAATTTCAGAACGGCTTGCCACGCTTTATCAAGTCATGAATGGTGCTTGTGATGTGCTTATTGTGCCGTTGACCACAGCCCTTTATCGTATGCTTCCCCAAGAATATCTGGCAGCCCATACTTTTTTTCTGCAACAAGGTGATAGGCTTGATGTACCAGGGTTGCGCAGCCAAATGACGCTCGCAGGCTATGCGCATGTGACGCAAGTTTTTTCACCGGGTGAATACAGTATTCGGGGTGGTTTGATTGATTTGTTTCCGATGGGTAGTCCATTGCCGTATCGCATTGATTTGATGGATACCGAAATAGAAACAATCCGCACATTTGATGTAGATACACAGCGCAGTATTTATCCGGTTAATGAAATTCGTTTATTGCCCGCGCGTGAATTTCCACTTGATGAGGATGGGCGTACTTGTTTTCGTGGTAATTTCCGTGAAAAATTTGAAGGAGACCCCTCTAAAAGACAGATTTATAAGGATGTTAGCAAGGGGGTTGCTCCGGCTGG
>JAOULU010000126.1 GCA_029881855.1 Nitrosomonas sp.
CGAGACTTTAAATTGCGACATTGCTGTCGTGATTTTTTATATAAAGTAATGTAAATTTGGTGCAATGTACACTACCAAAAAAATTAACATCAATAACTTTTTTGATTAGTTGTTTGAGGTTTAGTAGATAAGTGCATGGGGAAGAAACTCATGTTGTCATTTATACAGCTCATACTTTCATTGTGCATCAAGGTACAATGATCACAATGATGTCCAACTGAGTTGAAAAAAGAGGTGATCTTATTATGACAGCACTACACGACCAGACGCTACCTGAGGGTACCCGCATCGGTGTTTATGAGATTAAATCAATAGTAAACATTGGGTTATTTGATATTACCTATCGTGCCTGGAATCATCACTTTAAGGACTGGGTTGTTTTGCAGGAGTATTTTCCGTCTGAATTATCTATACGTGTCGGTGATGGCTTATGTGTTGAACCAAAATCTCAAGATAACCAAGAGACTTTTGCGTATGGGCTAAAAGTGTTTCAGGACCATGCGGATACGCTTACGAAAATAGAGCATCCTAATATTATTGCGGCAGAGAATGTCTTGCTACTTAATGGCACAGCCTATTTGGTAATGAACTCTCTTGATGGTGTAGCGTTCTCTGAGTTTGATTGGTCATCTGCGTCATTTACAGCGGGTAGATTTAGAGAAATCCTGATTTCAATGTTACAAGCTTTGCAGACTGTACATGACCACAATATGGTTCATGGTGGTATACAGCCAGCATCAGTTTTATGGACTAAGCACCAGATGGCAGTGTTAACTGGTTTCTCTGCTGCGCGATTGGCTATCGCTTCACAGGCTTATAAGGTTGCAGACATCTTAGCAACAGGTTATGCGCCGGCCGAACAATTTGAAGCTATTGATAAAATCGGCCCACCAACTGATTTTTATGCGCTTGCTGCGACACTATATTATTGTATTACACAGCATAAGCCTATTTCTGCCCAAGAGCGGTTGATTGCTATAAGTAGGGGTGAGCCTGATCCGTTGGAGCCACTTTCTATTACTTCAGAGAATGCATCTGATGCAACTTTTGCGCAAGTGATTAATACGATGTTATCGCCTGTCTATAGTGATCGTCCACAATCCGTAACAGAAATCATGGCTGTATTGGGTTCTGAACAAACTGATAATAAGGGTTTTTTAAATGTTTTGGCCGTTTCCGGGCAGAGTACCGATGGCCCTATGCCACAAAATACACTGTTTGGAAATATTGCATGGGTTGGGGCTATCTTCGGGGTGTTTGTTTTAACGATCGTTGAATTAACATCCCTACATACTGATCATACTACTCCAATGTTTTTGGCTGATGTCGAATCTTCGCCCACCCAACATCATGTTGATCAACTTATGGAGAATTTAGTTGATAATGGCATTTTTAAACCATCGACTGTCATAGCTGAAGGGTCTGACATATCTGACGAGTTTGTTATCGGCCCAAAAGACATACATGATCTAGGACGTACTGGTCGACAAAATAATGAGGAACGTATTTTAGGTATGAATACGGATGATTATGGCGATGAACACTCAGATTTGATGGGTGCTTCTTTATTACCTCCTAATATGCCGCATGAGTTGACGCCGACACATGCTGAGACATCAATCGAATGGGATTTAAATGCAGCAAAAAAAGCGGTCAAAGAAGCGCGTTTAACTACCCCTGTAGGTGATAATGCCTATGAATATTATCAGAGTGTTTTGGCAGCGCAGCCAGACAACATAGAGGCACTTAACGGGCTACAAAAAATGGTGGATTTATATATTCAATATATTGAAAAAGCTATTGCAGATGGTCAGCAAAAAGTTGCTTGGGTTTATTTGAAACGCGCAGAAAGTATTTTGCATGATTCTTCTAAGCTCCAGAACATACGTTCTGAATTAGTAGCAATGGATAATTCGCCCAATAAGAATTAAAGTTAATTCCACCCGATAGATTTGTAGCCTTTATCTCTAAGACATTGATTAACAAAGGATATGTAGGTATGGCTGGGTCTATTTAGTCTGAATAAACCACGTATCAGTCCAACCGAAGCGCCGGCTGCTGCTCCAGTCAAAGACCCTCTGGCCGCTGAACCTCTAATGGCCCCGGCTGCAGCGCCACCAGCTGCACCGACGCCAGCACCCATAGCAGTGCTTTTTACAAGTTTCTCCCCTTCAACTGAAGTAGAGACATAGTGTTCAGCAAGTGTTCTACATTCGGCTATATCTAATTCTGCTTGTTCTTGCCCTACAGATTTCAAATGATTGTTGGGGTAAAGGATAGGTTTTGGGCCAGCGCAGCCGACCATAAAAATACAAAATGCAGGAACTAGAGCAATATAAATTTTTTGAATGTTAAACTTTTGCATAAGTATAACAACGCCTTTATATAAGTGCTTCAAAGAAAAGTTAAGTGTGTTGTATCAGTTCTATTGCCCAACCTACACCAAATCCTGTGATGTCACTGCCAACAGCACCGAGCCCATCTTTGTGACTACAGGCAGATAAATCCATATGTATCCAAGGTGTGTCATTGACAAATTGGTTTAAAAACCGTGCAGCAAGAATATGGTCAGACTCACCCCCTATGGTACATTGCTTGGTATCTGCAATCTTACTTTGTAGCGCATCATCGTAGTCATCATCCATAGGAAACGCGCAGACACGTTCTCCACTTTTTTTGCCTGCAATAACTGCTTTTTGCGCAAGATTGTCTAGATTGCTAAAAATGCCACTATAGTTTGTACCTAATGCAGTTTGCATGCTACCCGTCAAAGTTGCAAAATCTAAAATTAAGCCAGGTTTTTGTTTTTCTGCCAGTGTGAGTGTGTCCGCTAATACCAAGCGCCCTTCGGCATCTGTGTGAACAATCTCTATGGTTAAACCATTTAACGCTGTGATGATATCGTTTTGTTTATATGCGTGTGGACTGATATGGTTTTGTGCAATGGCCAACCAGCAGTCTATTTTGAGTGGAAGATCAGCGCGCGTAGCTGCTAGAAGAATGCCTAATGCAACGGCTGAGCCATTCATGTCTTCATGCATGCCTTGCATATAACGCGGGGGTTTTAAATTGTGGCCGCCAGTATCATAGCAAATACCTTTACCTACAAGCGCAATACTTTTATTGTTGGTGTTTTTTTTACTGTTGTGTTGTAGGTGTACAATGGCTGCATCTTGTGGATCACTACCTTGTGCTACGGCGACAAACGCACCCGCACCCATTTTCCGCAATTCATTGACGTCATATTCAGTATATTTCCAACCTTCATTTTCAGCTAATTTTTTTATTTGGTCACGGTAAGTTTGAGGTGTTAACTCATTGGGTGGTAATACGGTCAATCCGCGTGCTAATAAATTTCCTTCGGCTTTTGCGCGCTGTATCGTGAAATTGTTATTGTCTTTATTGCCATGAAGCACGATTGTCTCGAGAGATTTTCTATCAGGTTTCTTTTTGCGGACAGGAAGCGCTGCACCATTTACCCAAGCAATATATATTGCCAATTCTGTAAAAAAATGTTGTTGATTGGGATTGCCGTAGATAGCAAGATGTATTTCGGTTGGATTTTCTATGAGTTGCTGTTGAACGGCTTTTCGGATACACGTGTGTTGTTTAAATATTGATTGTGTAGTATCAACCATTACCCATGTGCATAAAGCCCCATTTTCAAGGTTTGCGCTAACAGGCTCATCACAAATTTTACTCAGTTTGATGTCACGCCTTGCTAATAGATGCTTTAATGTCTCTTCTCCGGGGATGTTGTATTTTTTAGGTAATCTCTCTAATTTTGGTAGTATGACAAGTATATGTGTTGCTTTTATGGTGTGATCAAAGGGTGATGCATTTTGAATGAGTGTTGCAAGCATTGAGCGCTTTCCTGTTGAATATAATTTTCTAAATGACGATTTCTTGAGTCATAGTGCTAAGGTCATACTGTTTAATTTGGCGCAGCATTCCTGGTTATAAAGGGGCTATTATATACGGCTCATCCACATTGATTTGCCGATTTATACTGTAATTATTTATACTATACAAACCGTGTATGTTTATTTTCAAAAGTTCTGGTTATTGCCGGTTTGGTTGTTGAGATTGCTTTTCTAGAGTAAGCATCTGATAACTCGGGATATTATCTTGAGATTTCATTTGTATGATCCTGGTTTAAACTTACAAATAAATTTATGCGCCAATATATTGAATTGATGCAACATGTTTTAGTTCATGGTCACAAGAAGTCAGATCGTACGGGCACAGGCACATTGTCAGTATTTGGGTACCAAATGCGTTTTGATCTGGCTGACGGGTTTCCGCTGATAACCACAAAGAAATGCCATTTGAAATCTATTATCCATGAATTATTATGGTTTCTTAAAGGTGACACCAACATTGAGTACTTACATAACAATGGTGTTTCTATCTGGGATGAGTGGGCAGATGAAAATGGTGATCTTGGCCCAATATACGGTCATCAATGGCGTTCATGGGCAACATCGGATGGAGAAAAGATCGATCAATTGATGCAGGTGATCCATCAGATAAAAAACACGCCTGATTCTAGACGAATGATTGTTTCTGCGTGGAACGTGGGGGACCTGAAAAAAATGCAATTGCCCCCTTGCCATGCTTTTTTTCAATTTTATGTTGCGGATGGCAGATTGTCGTGTCAGTTGTATCAAAGAAGCGCTGATATATTCTTAGGTGTGCCGTTTAATATTGCGTCGTATGCTTTATTAACTATGATGATTGCACAGGTATGCAATTTAAAACTGGGTGATTTTGTGCATACTTTTGGAGATGCGCACCTCTACTTAAATCATCTTGATCAGGCCAGGGAACAACTGAGTCGTCAACCTAGGATGTTGCCGACAATGAGATTAAATCCTTTGGTTAATACTATTGTTGATTTTAAGTATGAAGATTTCCAATTAGAAAGTTATGATCCACATCCGGCTATTAAAGCGCCAATTGCAGTATGACCACTATGCGTTTTTCAATATTAGTTGCGATGGCAAGAAATAAGGTGATCGGTAAAAATAATGCATTGCCGTGGCATTTGCCAGCCGACTTGAGGCATTTCAAATTTCTGACAATGGGGCATTCAATTATCATGGGGCGTAAAACTTATGAGTCCATTGGTAAGCCACTCCCTGGTCGTGCAAATGTTATTGTAACGCACCAAACAAATTTTCATGCGCCAGGAACTGCGGTTGTTAATTCGATAGAAGAAGCGTTTGAACTAAGCTTAGGTTCGCATCAATCAAGTGATGAAAACGGAGAAAGTTTTATAATTGGTGGTGCAGAACTGTATCGCCAAACATTAAAATTCTGTCATCGTATGTATATCACAGAAATTCAGCAAGATTTTGAGGGAGACACATTTTTCCCTGAATTTAATCAGGATGA
>JAOULU010000127.1 GCA_029881855.1 Nitrosomonas sp.
GGCGGTTTATCTGAGAATGATTTTATTTGCGCCGCAAAAATAGACAAGCTATTTACAATTTGAGTGCTTCTACTAAAAATGCGCGAAAAGAAAAACAAATTGTTGATGGACAAATCATTGCCACATTTGGTCGGCATTGTTCCGTTGAAACGGAGTATGGTGAGATATTGTCTTGTGTCATGCGTGGTAAAAAAAGTGGAGTTACCTGCGGTGATCAGGTTGAGTTGAAATCTACAACGCCTGGACAAGGTGTTATTGAGCGCATTAAGCCGCGTTCAACATTGCTGTACCGAAGTGATGGGTTCAAAGAAAAAATTATAGCTGCAAATGTATCGCAAATTATTATTGTAGTGGCCTCAGTTCCCAGTTTTAGCGAGGAATTGATTACCCGCTGTTTAGTCGCGGCAGAAAGTGAGGCTATTCAGGTGCTGATTGTACTGAATAAAGTTGATCTCATAGAATCAACGCGCAGGGCAGCAGAGAAACTCTCGCTTTATAAGGCGCTTGGTTATCCCTTGTTACAAATGAGCGCGCAAAAAAGCGTTGCAGTTCTTCAGCCATATTTGAAAGGTCATCTGAGTGTATTAGCAGGCCAATCAGGCATGGGCAAATCTACGCTTCTTAATGCATTGATCCCAGAAGCAAAACGTGCGACCGCAGAGATTTCAACAGCGCTTGATTCTGGCGTTCATACAACAACCCATTCACATCTTTATCATATTGATTCAGACAGTGATATTATTGATTCACCCGGTATCCAGGAGTTTGGGTTGAGTCATATTAAAGATGAAAATTTGGCATGGGGTTTTGTCGAGTTTCATCCTTATATTGGGCAATGCAAATTTAATAATTGTCGACATATTAGCGAGCCAAGCTGTGCATTGATACAAGCTGTGCAAGAAGGTAAGATAAATGCTAGGCGCTTAGCTTTTTATCATAAACTACTGAATCATTAACGAGGCAACCTGATGAGATATTTTCTACTTGCAGCATTGATTGCTATTATTCCAGTATCGGCGTTAGCTAACGATTTTGGTATATCAATCAATATTGGCCAACCTGGTTTTTATGGACAGATCAATTTAGGAAACAATTACCCAAGGCCTCAACTTCTTTATTCGCAACCTGTTTTGATCAGAGAAGCACGTGCCAATATATGGCAACATAAGCCACCGATTTATTTGCATGTGCCACCAGGGCATGCCCACAATTGGCACCAACATTGCCACCGATATGAGGCTTGTAATCGACCGGTATATTTCGTAAAAGAAGATTGGTATAACGATGTCTATATACCGCACTATAATAGCTATCCGAGCAGGCAGCATTATGGTGGTCACGAAGGTCGATATTATGATTCTGATCATCATAACGATCACGATCACTATCAAGAGCGCCACTACGATGAGCATTATGGTGGTCATTATGACTCGCATGAGGATGATGACGATCATTATGGGAAACGTCGTGATAAACATCAACAAGGTTATAACAAACATCGGGGTAAACATGACAAAGGCCATCATGGTAAAAAGCATCGTGATACAGATCATGGAAAACACTAATCGAGATATTCCTAAAGAGAAGACGGTCAACAATGAATAAATATGTGCTTGTTTTTCTGATGATGACTGTAGTTCCAGTTCCAGCTCATGCCGCCTGGGAGCGGTTGGACGCTAATTTAGAAAAAGGCGAGACACATTTTTTTGACCCGGAAATCGTACGTAAAGACAATCATTATAGAAAAGTGTGGGTGCTATCAAGTTATGATGCAGAGCGAGCAGGGGGTTATCGTTCAGTTAAAACTTTCTATGAGTTCGATTGCCAGCAAATAAAGGCCCGCTCACAGACCATGCTTCTATACCCTGACTCTAAAGCTTTGGGTAAGGTAATTGGTGCGCATCATGAAGGCGCTAAGGAATGGTTTGATTTTTCATCAGATTCGATCTTTGCTCAGATATCAGATACTATCTGCTCTGAATAGCCGAGTGGCGAAGCATTGATTTCAAGTTTGGTTGGTTTGTAACGGTATCCAGGGAACCTCGCATTCGCCTAGTTCTGTTGCAATATAGGCTGAATCGTCTGTAATTGTGACTGAAATATCCATTGTGCGTTGTACCAGTGACACTAATGCCTGGATATCTTTCCAGGGGAACTGAAAAACAGATATATTCAATGCACCAAATTTTTTTTGTTCTTGATACCACCAAACATCCGATTTAGAGTTAAAACTGTAAACCTGCACGTTAGATGCAAGTCCTTTTGCTTTTTTAATCCGATCCACGGCGGGTTCGCCAACATCAATCCAAAGTGAAATCTGATTATCCAAGGTATGCGCCCAGATATCTGGTTCTTCTGCTGTGCTTAGCCCTTTAGTGAAAGTCAGATTTTCTTGTGCATTAATGCAAAAAACCAGTATCCGAGTCATCATTCTTTCCAGTGTTTCGGAAGGATGCCGGGCAATGGTTAAATTCAGTGTGTCGTAATGATTGCGATTAAGATCAGTCAGCGCAATTTTAAATTTATAAATGGTAGGTTTGAGTGCCACGGGATGATTGCTGAAAGGTTTTTAAGGGTTATTTTCTTGTTGCGGTTCAAACCAAGCAAGATTCTGGTGTAATTTAACGACTTCACCCACAATAATTAATGTTGGTGGAACCAGGTTGGCGGCAATGGTTAGATCTGGTAGTGTTTGCAAGGAACCAACAACAATTTTCTGTTTTTGTGTTGTGCCTTGCTGGATAATTGCAGCAGGTGTCGTGGTTGGTAATCCATGTGCAATGAGTTGCTGACATAAAACAGGTAGGCCGAGTAATCCCATATAAATTACAATGGTCTGATTGGGTTGCGCTAGTGTAGGCCAATCCAGATCAATACTGCCATTTTTAAGGTGACCCGTGACGAAAATACAGGATTGTGCATAATCTCGGTGTGTCAGCGGAATGCCTGCATAAGACGCTACACCAGAAGCTGCAGTGATACCTGGTACAACTTGAAAAGGAATATTATGTGTGGTCAGAGTTTCAATTTCTTCCCCACCTCGTCCAAATATAAATGGGTCGCCGCCTTTGAGCCTAACGACACGTTTACCTTCTTTTGCTAATCGTACTAATAAATTGTTAATTGATTCTTGTGGGATAGCGTGAAGATTACGTTCTTTGCCCGCATAGATACGGGTTGCATCGCGTCGTACCATATCAAGTATCGCAGGTGAAACCAAGCGATCATAAACTACGACATCAGCTTGTTGCATAAGCCGTAGTGCACGGAAGGTTAGTAGGTCTGGATTTCCAGGCCCAGCACCAACCAAATAAACTTCTCCTTGGGGAGCGGTATCCGTTTCATTCTGTAATGACTGTATCAGGTAGTCTTGAGCAGTTTTATTTTTTCCAGCAAGCACCATTTCTTTAAATGGACCTTGTAATAGTTTTTCCCAAAAGATACGTCGTTTTTCTGAATTTGAAAAATGTTGTTTAACTTTATTACGAAATTCTCCTGCGATAGTTGCCAGATTGGCGTAGGTTTGCGGAATAATGGTTTCAAGATGGCTGCGTAATTGTCGTGCTAACACGGGTGACTGGCCACTACTAGATATCGCAATCAATAATGGCGAACGATCAACGATAGATGGCATGATGAAAGTGCATAGATCGGGATTGTCAACTACATTAACGGGAATACATTGTTTCTTGGCAGACTCAGAGACCAGTTGATTGGTTGCGCGATCATTTGTTGCTGCAATAGCTAAAACAGCGCCTTCAAGATGTGCTGGTTGGAAAGATTCTGCACGGTGAGTAATTTTCTTTTGTGTCAATAATGTTGCAAGTTGTTCATTAAGTTTAGGTGATATAACGCAGACTTGTGCGCCTACTTGTAACAAAAGTAATATCTTACGGGCGGCCACTTCGCCACCACCCACAACCAGGCACGACTGATTTTTGACATTAATGAAAATTGGCAGAAAATCCATTCTTCTACAGAGTTAAATAGTTGTACTAAAATTAAAATACCGCTAATTATTCAGAACTAAGTATTTAGATATTAGTTCAAAAAATAATCAGCGGTTATTTAGGTGAAACACCAATATGAAATTTTATCTCATTACCTGATTTGACTGAGCATAAACCAGTATTCTTTAGATTGTTGGTTACAACTGGGCATCATGTTTCATTATTTCTTCGAGATTGACACCTACTTCAGATTCATCACCAAATACAGTACCTAATTTTTTGTTGCGCATATTATTAAGGTTGAGATTATAGATTTCTGCAGAGAGCGGGAAGTATTTGACTTCGGTAACTAGAGCCGGTGCATTTTTCATAAAAAAGGTAACAAATTCCTGAATCTCTGGTTTATTGGTAGATTTGGCGTTGACGTAGATAAATACTGGGCGAGATAAAGGTTGGTAGCTACCATCTTTTACTGTCTCAGCAGATGGAAGGACGCCGCCATTACCGCCATCAACTGCGACAGCAGAGACCTTTGATTTATTCTCAATGTAATAAGCAAACCCGAAAAAACCTAATGCATGCATGTCACTTGAGACACCTTGTACTAAAACATTGTCGTCCTCAGAGGCTGTGAAATCACCTCGGCTGGATTTGGCAGTGCCAACAACCGCTTCTGTGAAGTATTCAAATGTGCCAGAATCTGCACCAGGTCCAAAGAGTTTTATTCTCTTGTCAGGCCATGCGGGATTGACTTGATTCCAGTTGTTAATGGTATCTTGCGCAGTGGGTTCCCAAAATTTCTTGAGCTCCTCAATAGTAATTGTTTTGCTCCATGTGTTTTTGGGGTTTACGACGACTGTTAATGCATCAAAGGCAATGGGCATCTCAATATATTCTACACCAGCCTCTTTGCAAGCTGCTCTTTCCAAGTGTGTAATGGGGCGAGAGGCATTTACAATGTCTATTTCATTTCGACAGAACTTTCTGAAACCACCGCCTGTACCTGAAATACCAACAGTGACGCGAACTTTACCTCGTTTGGCAATTTGAAAATCTTCTGCAACAGCTTCGGTAACTGGATAGACTGTACTGGAACCATCAATTCTAACAATTGGGCTGGCATGAATTGATCCAGCACAGATTAATACGCTTAACGCAGTAATGATAAAAAATATTCTAGGATAAAACGAATTGAACATTTATGTTCTCCGAATGATTAATGGGTATAAAGAGAAATGCTATGTAGTTTAATAGCAGATGTTATTACAATATTGTTACAAGAATATGACAAGCTTCTCATCGTTCTTGTTAGGTGCATTCAGTTTGCACAATTTCTGCTATTTGCTCTGCCCAATAATTGATTTTCTGTTTTGATTCCCCTTCAAGCATTATGCGTAGTAATGGTTCTGTACCGGAGGCACGTATAAGAACGCGTCCTTTGTCTC
>JAOULU010000128.1 GCA_029881855.1 Nitrosomonas sp.
CGATAACCAGGTTATCGTGTGGCACTGGCAGAGAATGCGGAGCAAGCACGTATGTGGCGTAGTCAGAATCGGCCAGAATTAGTACTGTTGGATATTTGGATGCCAGATACTGACGGTATAACATTGCTAAAAGATTGGGCCAGTAGCGGTATGTTGACGATGCCAGTTGTTATGATGTCGGGGCATGGCACTATAGATACTGCCGTTGAAGCGACACGTATTGGTGCGTTTGGTTATCTTGAAAAACCGGTGCCGCTACAAAAACTATTAAGTACGGTTGGAAAAGCTCTACGAGGTGGTCAGAATAAACAGCATTCGGCGCTGTCTCTAGCAAGCCTTGGCAAGGGTGCGTTAATCACGGATCTAAAAAAACGCTTGGAGCAGGTTGCTAATTTAAAAACGCCATTACTATTGATGGGTGAACCTGGTGTTGGTTTGGAGATATGTGCAAGATTTATGCACCGGTCAAACACGCCATGGGTAGAGCCGGAGACACTTACTGCGTTGGCGGAAACACCACTTGATCTACTTGAACAGGCGCGTGATGGCCTGTTGTTTCTTAAGGATGTTGGTGAAATAAACAAGTTGGGGCAGAAGGGATTATTGCTGCTACTAAGTAAATTGGATAAGTATAATGTAAAGCTGGTTTGTGCAACTTCTCAGCCATTAGCTGAGCTGACCGCTCAGGGCGCTTATCATCAGGCACTTTTTGAGCAGTTAAGTAGTTTGAGTATTGGTGTGCCAGCTTTAAGGGCACACCGTGAGGATATCCCTGAATTGGCTAATCATATATTGTCTCGCTTTGTTGAATCAGGCGAGGCATCATCCTCGTTACAATTTAGTACAGCTGCTTTAAATTGTTTGCGTAATTATGACTGGCCGGGAAATCTTACCCAGTTAACTGGGGTGGTGCATTCTTTAGCATTGACTTGCACGGGGGATGAAATTACAGCTGACGCAGTGCAGCAGGCTATGGTGTTTCCAGAATCGACATCAGTCTCAGCAGTCTCCGATATTCCGCTTGATTTGTCATTACGTGATGCACGCGACTTATTTGAGAAAACATACTTTGAGCGATTGATAGACCAGGAAAATGGCAATATGACTCGTGTGGCAGAGCGTGCGGGACTGGAGCGGACGCATCTTTATCGTAAAATTAAATTGTTAGGAATCAAGCTTCGTGGGCATTGATTTTTAAGGGAATTTATGTTTCTTCTGTGTTGTTTCTAAGATATCAAATGAGGTGCTATGGTTGTTTGATAACGCATCTTAAGAGATAATGCCGACTTTGCCGGTCAGTAGCGTCATAGTGGTGCAAGCGACAGGTTGTTTATATTAGTTGAATATAGGGAGTTAGTATCGATGGGCACATTCAAGGATTTTGACGCGCCGGTATTTAAGGATTTAACCAGTGCTGTTCGTGCATTGGCGATGGATGCCGTGCAAAAAGCCAATTCTGGACACCCCGGTATGCCAATGGGTATGGCAGAGATTGCTGAGGTGTTATGGATTCATCATTTGCGCCATAATCCAAACAATCCTGAGTGGGTTGATCGTGATCGATTTGTTCTCTCGAATGGACATGGATCGATGTTGATTTATGCGTTGCTGCATCTGACGGGCTATGATCTTCCAATGGAAGAGATTAAGCGTTTCCGACAACTTCATTCTAAGACACCTGGTCATCCAGAATATGGTTATACCCCAGGAGTGGAGACAACAACCGGCCCATTAGGACAAGGCATTACCAATGCTGTGGGTATGGCGCTGGCAGAAAAAGTTCTTGCGGCTGAATTCAATCGCCCTGGCTTTAACATTGTTGATCATCATACGTATGTTTTCTTGGGTGACGGTTGCCTGATGGAAGGTGTATCCCATGAGGCTTGCTCTTTAGCAGGCACATTGGGTTTAGGAAAGCTGATTTGTTTTTATGACGATAATGGTATTTCTATTGATGGACATGTAGAGGGTTGGTTTACTGACGATACGCCAAAAAGGTTTGAGTCGTATGGCTGGCATGTTGTACCTAATGTGAACGGTCATGATCCAGTAGCTATTGAAGCGGCTATTGAAGCGGCTAAGCAGGAAAATGGTAAGCCAACTATGATTTGCTGTAAAACGGTTATCGGCTTGGGGTCACCGAATATGGCTAATACGCATTCTGTGCATGGTGCGGCGTTAGGTGATGCGGAAATTGCTGCTGCACGTCCTCATATTGGTTGGCATCATGCGCCATTTGAAATACCGCAGGAGGTTTATAGTGCTTGGGACGGGAAAGCCAAGGGTAATGAGCTAGAGAGCGAATGGAACCAGAAATTTGCTGAGTACGCAGAAAAATATTCTGCTGAAGCTGCTGAATTTAAGCGCCGTATGGCGGGTGATTTGCCAGCCGACTGGCAAAGCCAAGTAGAAGCTGTGATTAATCAGGTTAATGCAAAGGAAGAAACCATTGCAAGCCGTAAAGCTTCGCAAAATACAATTGAGGGTTTGGCACCAATTCTACCAGAACTATTGGGTGGTTCCGCTGATTTGGCAGGTTCTAACCTTACCCTATGGTCGGGTTCAAAAGGAATTAGCAGGGAAACTGGCGGAAACTATGTTTATTATGGTGTGCGTGAATTTGGTATGAGCGCCATGATGAATGGACTGTCTTTACATGGTGGACTGATTCCTTATGGTGCAACATTCTTAATGTTCTCAGAATACGCTCGGAACGCATTGCGTATGGCGGCGTTAATGAAGATCCGCAATTTGTTTGTGTTTACGCATGATTCGATTGGCCTTGGTGAAGATGGCCCAACACACCAACCCGTAGAGCAAACGGCGACTTTGCGAATGATTCCGAATATGGATGTATGGCGGCCTTGTGATACGGTTGAATCAACCGTTGCATGGGCACGTTCTATTGAGCGTAAAGGGGGGCCATCAACATTAATTTTCAGTCGACAGAACTTACCATTCCAGAAGCGTGATGCAGCCACGATAAAACTGATTGATAAGGGAGGGTATATCTTATCAGAAGCCGGTAATGGTCAACCACAGGTTGTATTGATTGCGACAGGTTCTGAGATTGGCCTAGCGATGGATGCTCAAAAGGTATTAGCTGAAGATGGTATTCAGGCAAGAGTTGTTTCTATGCCATGTACCAACATATTTGACCGTCAGGATCGTTCATATCAGGCAAGTGTATTGCCAGCCAATGCTAAGCGTGTTGCCATTGAAGCAGGTGTGACAGGGTTCTGGCATAAATATGTTGGATTAGAAGGTGCTGTTGTAGGTATCGATACCTTTGGTGAATCAGCACCTGCAAATGAACTATTCAAGCATTTTGGCTTTACTGTTGAAAATGTGGTCAAAACAGTAAAAGATATCCTCTAGGTTACTAGCAGTACGGTGGAAAAATGTTCTGCCAATGCAAGAGAAAAGATTTTATTTAAGGAGTTTTTAGTATGTCAATTAAGGTAGGTATTAATGGATTTGGCCGTATAGGCCGAATGGTTTTCCGTTCAGCGGTAGAGAATTTTTCTGATATCGAGGTCGTGGCAATTAATGATTTATTGGAGCCGGACTATTTAGCGTATATGTTGAAGCATGATTCGGTTCATGGTCGCTTTAAGGGTGATATTTCTATTGATGGTGATACGCTGGTTGTGAATGGAAACAGAATCCGTTTAACGGCAATTAAGGATCCTGCCGAGCTAAGATGGGGTGAAGTAGGGGTTGATGTTGTGGTTGAGTCAACAGGCTTATTTTTGACCAAGGAAACTTGTCAGAAGCATTTGCAAGCAGGCGCTAAGAAGGTCATTATGTCTGCGCCTTCCAAAGATGACACGCCGATGTTTGTATATGGTGTGAATGACAAATCTTATCAAGGTGAGGCCATTGTTTCCAATGCTTCCTGTACGACAAATTGCCTTGCACCTATTGCAAAGGTACTGAATGATAGTTTTGGAATTAAACGTGGATTGATGACTACCGTACATGCAGCTACTGCGACACAAAAGACAGTTGATGGTCCATCCAATAAAGACTGGCGTGGTGGTCGTGGTATTTTGGAAAACATTATTCCGTCATCAACAGGCGCTGCAAAAGCAGTGGGTGTTGTGATTCCTGAATTAAATAAGAAGCTGACCGGTATGGCTTTCCGTGTGCCAACATCTGATGTGTCTGTGGTTGATTTAACTGTCGAATTGAATAACGATGCTTCTTATGAAGATATTTGTAGTGCGATGAAAGCGGCTTCAGAAGGTGAGATGAAAGGTGTGCTGGGCTATACAGATCAAAAGGTGGTGTCAACAGATTTCCGTGGTGAGAGCTGCACATCAATTTTTGATGCAGAAGCTGGTATGGCTTTGGATAGTAGCTTTGTCAAAGTCGTTTCCTGGTATGACAATGAGTGGGGTTATTCCACCAAGGTACTGGAAATGGTTCGTGTTATTGCTAAGTAATTTTGTGGTTAAGTGTTGGTTGCACAAAGAAATTAAATAGATTTTTTTGTCACCACTCGCAATATAAATAATCAGTTGATTAAAACATAAAGGGTAGCGTAAGCTATCCTTTATGTTTTATTTTAGATATATCTGGAGTTCACCGTGTCTGTTATCAAATTAGTTGACCTTGACCTTAAGGGAAAACGCGTTTTTATTCGAGCGGATCTGAATGTGCCTGTAAAAGCAGGTAAAGTAACATCAGATGCACGTATAACTGCCTCAATGGCAACGATTAATCATTGCCTTAAACAAGGCGCCAAAGTGATGGTTACCTCTCATCTAGGTCGGCCGGAAGAAGGTGAATGGTCAGAGGAAAATTCACTTAAACCTGTGGCAGATAATATTGCTGCTCGACTGGATCAATCGGTTCGCTTAATTAAAGATTGGGTGGATGGTGGATTTGATGTTGCAGAAGGTGAATTGGTTGTATTGGAAAATTGTCGTATTAATAAGGGTGAAAAGAAAAACTCAGAAGAGACTGCCCAAAAATATGCTAACTTATGCGATGTCTTTGTTATGGATGCATTTGGCACGGCACATCGCGCCCAAGCGTCTACACATGGTATTGCCAAGTATGCTCCGGTGGCCTGTGCAGGTATTTTGTTGACACAGGAGTTAGAAGCGTTAACAAAGGCCTTACTCAGTCCAGCGCGCCCAATGGTTGCAATTGTTGGTGGCTCAAAAGTGTCAACCAAACTTACCGTACTTGAAGCGCTGTCAGAAAAGGTTGATCAGCTTGTGGTTGGCGGCGGCATTGCTAATACCTTCCTTAAAGCGACTGGAAAGAATGTAGGTAACTCACTTTGTGAAGATGATTTGGTACCTACAGCCAAAATGCTGATGGAAAAAATGCAGCAGCGTAACGCATCAATCCCAATTGCTGTGGATGTTGTCG
>JAOULU010000129.1 GCA_029881855.1 Nitrosomonas sp.
TCGAAATGCGATGCCGCGGCTTTGAATGGTAACTTCATCAGGGTTTATGCCAGAGCTAAGGCGACCAACATCAATTTTTTGTGTCTGCCGTGTGCCGGTTAATGTAATATTAGGTAATAATCCGGCACGGCCTTGAGCGACTCTTTCTTGTCCTGCTTGATATGCAGCACGTGCTGACTGATATTGTGCATCATTTTCCAAGGCTTCACGATAAATATCCATCAAGCTTGCAGCGTAAGGTGCGGTATGTATGACCATGCCTAGAAACAAGGTAAAAACTGCTTGTAGAATTTTCATATTGATAGCTGACTATTTTTTGGAGCCATTGCAAATAAATCAGTTGCTCCTAAAATCAATCGGTCAATCAAAAGACAAACCTTTCTGGTTGTTGTGCATTAATCAGTGGAACGGTGCTGGTCTCGAATAGTTTGGTTGTATTGAATTCACCTGGGGCAACACAAGTAACAATAACAACATCCATTACCGGATCTTCACCAATCATTGCAAAAAGGCGTCCACCTGGATTAAGGCTTTTCAAAAATGCTTCAGGCAGAACAGGTGTAGATGCAGTTATTACAATCACGTCATAGGGTTCATTTTTTGACCAACCTTGTGCCGCATCGCCTTGCTCAATGGTGACATTAGCAATCTCGTGAGCTTTTAGGTTGTTTTCCGCCATGGCCTTCAGCTCAGGAATAATTTCAACACTGTTTACATGTGCACCTTGTTTCGCCAGCAAAGCAGTCATGTATCCACTGCCACTACCAATTTCGAGAATTTTATCTGTCTTTTTAATATGTAGTTCTTGTAGAATACGTGCTTCCATTTTTGGCGCAAGCATCACTTGACCATGGCCCAATGGTATTTCCATATCTACAAATGCCATGTCATGATAGGCCGTTGGGACAAATTCTTCTCGCCGTAATCTGTATAATAGATCAAGTACGTTGTCATCCAGCACATTCCACGTACGAATTTGCTGGGTTATCATGTTGGATCGGGTTTCTTCGAGATTCATATTCTTTCTTTTAATTAAGTATCAGACTTGCAATTATTTCACATTTCCATTAGCTTCACAGCATCAGCTAGGGGTCCGAACCAGAAAAATCTGGATTTTCGGTGAGAAAGTCCCTTAATACCTGACGCGGATAATGCCGCCGTAGGGAAGCTGGGGCTTGTCCTCCCGCTCTTTATGGCATTTTAAGGAGCACACAAATGAACACAATTTTAAACCAACAAAGCTTTTCTAACACGACTGCTCAGGTTGATGAGGCAGCCATAAAACCATTACCCAATTCACGTAAAATTTACGTGCAAGGATCGCGCCCTGATATCCAGGTGCCAATGCGTGAAATCAAACAAGCAGATACTACCACAAGCAATAACTCGGAAAAAAATCCACCGTTATGGGTCTACGACACTTCCGGTCCGTATACGGACCCTTATGTAAAAATCGATATTCGTTCTGGTTTGCCAGCGTTGCGTGAAAAGTGGATAGAAGAGCGTAATGATACTGAAGTGTTGTCTGGCCTCAATTCAGCCTATGGTCAGCAGCGCTTAAATGATCCCGCGCTGGCTGATATGCGTTTTAATTTACAGCGCAAGCCGCGCCGAAGCAAGGCAGGCATGAATGTTACTCAAATGCATTATGCGCGTCGCGGGATTATTACACCAGAGATGGAGTTTATCGCAATTCGTGAGAATCAGCGTTACGAGGCGTTTACTACTGAAAATTATGATTTGCTTGCTAAGCAACATCCTGGCCAGGATTTTGGTGCGTCGCTCCCAAAAAAGATTACAGCGGAGTTTGTGCGTGATGAAATAGCGCGGGGGCGGGCAATTATTCCAGCCAACATTAATCACCCTGAAGCAGAACCGATGATTATCGGGCGTAACTTTTTGGTCAAGATTAATGCGAATATTGGTAATTCTGCGTTGGGCTCGAGTATTCAAGAAGAAGTGGAAAAAATGACGTGGGCCATTCGTTGGGGTGGTGATACGGTGATGGATTTATCTACAGGTAAGAATATTCATGAAACACGCGAATGGATTATCCGTAACAGCCCGGTACCGATTGGCACAGTGCCGATTTATCAAGCACTGGAAAAAGTCGACGGCAAATCAGAAGATCTGACTTGGGAAATTTTCCGTGACACACTCATTGAGCAAGCGGAACAAGGGGTTGATTATTTTACAATCCACGCAGGTGTGCGTTTGGCGTATGTGCCGATGACTGCCAAACGCATGACCGGTATCGTGTCACGTGGCGGATCAATCATGGCCAAATGGTGTTTGGCACATCATAAAGAAAGCTTTCTGTACACGCATTTTGAAGACATTTGTGAAATCATGAAAGCATATGACGTAAGCTTCTCACTGGGCGATGGATTACGCCCAGGTTCTATTTATGATGCCAATGACGAAGCGCAATTTGCCGAGCTAAAAACGCTGGGTGAATTAACTAAGATTGCTTGGAAGCATGATGTGCAAACCATGATTGAAGGGCCAGGCCATGTGCCAATGCATCTGATTAAGGAAAATATGGATTTGCAGTTGGAGCATTGTGATGAAGCGCCTTTTTACACTTTGGGGCCACTCACCACGGATATCGCGCCGGGTTATGATCACATCACATCCGCTATTGGTGCGGCCATGATAGGCTGGTATGGTACCGCCATGTTGTGTTATGTCACGCCGAAAGAGCATTTGGGTTTGCCGGACAAGGATGATGTGAAAGACGGCATTATTACCTACAAAATAGCGGCCCATGCGGCGGATCTGGCAAAAGGACATCCGGGCGCGCAGATACGTGATAACGCACTCTCCAAAGCACGTTTTGAATTTCGCTGGGAAGATCAATTCAATTTGAGTCTGGATCCTGACAAAGCTTTGCAATTTCATGATGAGACGTTGCCGCAGGATGGCGCAAAAGTTGCCCATTTTTGCTCCATGTGTGGGCCACATTTCTGTTCTATGAAAATCACCCAGGATGTGCGTGATTATGCTGCTAAACAAGGTTTATCAGAAGATGAAGCACTGAAACAAGGCATGGAAGAAAAGTCTGAGGAATTTAAGAAAACGGGTTCTGAAATCTACAATAAACTTTAACAATAGGCGCAACGCACATATATATGGACCTAACTTTATTACTGAAGGCGCTAGTCCTAGGTATTGTTGAAGGTTTAACTGAGTTTCTGCCAATTTCATCAACCGGCCATCTGATTCTGGTCGGAGACTTGCTGAATTTTAATGAAGACCGTGAAAAAGTTTTTATGATTGCCATTCAGTTAGGCGCAATTCTAGCCATCTGCTGGGAATATCGTCGTAAGATTGCTGATGTGGCTACGGGTATTGGTTCAAATGAATCAGCCAACCGCTTTGTCACGAATCTGATGATTGCGTTTATGCCTGCTGCCATTCTGGGCTTAATGTTTATTGACGTTATCAAGCAATACTTGTTTAATCCGCTATCTGTTGCAACAGCTTTGGTTGTCGGTGGTATTGTAATTTTATGGGCAGAACGACGTGATCATGTGATTGAAGTCGAGCAGGTCGATAGCATGGGTTGGAAGCATGCGTTGAAAGTCGGTTGCGCACAATGCCTGGCATTGATTCCGGGTACTTCGCGTTCCGGCGCAACAATTATCGGTGGCTTGTTATTTGGTTTATCGCGTAAAGCCGCCACAGAGTTTTCATTCTTCTTAGCAATCCCGATTATGTTTGCCGCGACCTTTTATGATGTCTATAAAAACCGTGGAATTCTAGAATTTGACGACTTAAGCATGTTTGTCGTCGGGTTTGTCGCGGCTTTTTTCAGCGCATTAGTGGCGGTACGTGCTTTAATCCGTTTTATTAGTAATCATGACTTTACCGTTTTTGCATACTATCGGATTGTTTTTGGGTGCATTATATTGCTAACGGCTTATACAGACGTTGTGGGGTGGTCGGAGTTTTAGTGAAACTGTAGCGTCAACTTCTTTTAATATTGCTTCCCTTCCCTGGTATTTTTGCATATTGATTCGTGCTCTAGAAGAGAGGAGCCTATTTTGTAGGTTGATTAAGAATACCGTTCTGGCATCTCGCCAGAACGGTTGCATAATGAATTAGAAGGATTGTTTCCTCCTATATTAAATAATTACTCAGCCAGTGTTAAGCCGCTGGGTACGCTGTTTGGCACATTACGTCGATCGTCTACAAAGGTATTATCTGTCAAAGCATGTAAGAAACTAATCAACTCGGCAATCTCTTCTTCATCTAAATCAACACTGGCTAACTCATTACGTTGCGCAATTTGCTCTAAACGCCACCCATCAGCCATCACCTCAAAATCAATCGCATCAAGATCCATACGGGAGGGTATACGTGCCTGGCTAATGTCATAGTTGAATAGGCTATCCACAGGTGATAAATGATGACGAATGACGGCTTCTAATGTGTCATAAGCACCTGCATGACCGTAAGGTGCGGTCAAAGCAATATTCCTTAAAGAAGGTGTGCGGAATCTAAATCGATCGTTGGCACTACCGCTCACTGCTTCACGACCAAAATCTTCTAGACCATCATCATATCCATCGGAGTTGTGTCCTTTGCCGGGACCAATTTGTGGCATGGCAATCGCATGGAAACTCTGGTCAGTTTGAAATTTGCCACTATGGCAGCTGCTGCAATTAGCCTTGCCATAGAATAGCTGCATTCCTTTCTTTTCATTTTTACTAAGTGCACCGTTGTCACCACGTAAATACTGGTCAAAACGGCTGTTGTCAGCACGCCAAGCGGTGGCTTCGAATGCGGCAATCGCATTGGCAGCATCTTTATATTGAATATCGTCAGCCGTATTGATCTGGCCAGGGTAAGCATTCTGGAACATAGCAACGTATTCAGGAATAGCTCGCAATCGCTGAGCCAACAACTCCCAGACACCATTTACCCCAGCCAAATCACCTGCTGCAGCAGCGTCGGCCACAGGGTTTTCACCGGCTTGACCAGCCATTTCTGTACCTGAGGTTACTGGAAACATGGCTTGCGCAGCCAGTGGATTATCAAGCCCTAATGGCAGTTGGTCACCTGCAGGGGAAGCAAAACCCGAGGGTAGTGAATTATTCACAGCAACACGGCCATCATGAAACATGATGCTAAATTCTTTAGCGCCTAGGTTGAAAATATGTGGTGCGTTACGCGGCACACGTTCATGGATTATGTCACCACCACTACCGGTATCACGCGTCACCCCTAATCCTTTTCCACCTTCACCAACAGGAAGCGCCAGACCATCTCCGGTCCCTGTTAATGAATGATGACAGGTAGCACAAGAAATATTTTGAT
>JAOULU010000130.1 GCA_029881855.1 Nitrosomonas sp.
AACAATACCCAGCATCAGAACCAATAACCCAATTGGATTCTGGAGACAACGTCCACATAACAACACTGTGATCAAAACAATCAAATTCATGGGAAAACCCTTGCAAGACATGCGCTTAAGCGAGCCTTACCAAAACAATTAAATACTGCAAAAAGTCCTGCTACAGGTAGCATACAAAGACTTATGTTCTAGAGAGACTTACGCGCTCTAAACATTAGCAATTTGCTACACTTTGTGACAAAAGAGATTAACTGATAAGTTGCAAATTTCGGGGAGGATGATAAGGCAAATCTAAGATAGATTCAGGTATGGTAACTGGAATAAACACAACCAATGCTTCTTTACCTTCCAGCATAGGTATCTTGGGTGTCAACGTAAAATAAAATGGTTGATATTGTCCGGCAGCATCAAGGCATAAGTGCACTACAAAGCCTACATTATGTTCATCAACAAGCTCATAATGTTTATGATTGTCCAACTCATGGGTAAATACTTCCCCCTGGAATGCCCAGGCATATGCATTCGTTAGCAAACTAACAAATGTCACCAGCACAACAAAATTTATGATCAAACGCTTTCTCATAGAAGCCTGATTATATACTTACGAAACAACATTACCCAATAATTAAAGTGTTGGCATTAACTATAAACTATAAATTGCATGGTTATACGGCAAATTCAGGGAATAATTTATACTATATCGACACCTTCATTAGCCAACATTCCCACCAACATAATGAGCGGCAAACCAACCAATGCATTCGGGTCATCCCCCGTCATCCGTTCAATAAGTGCTATACCTAACCCTTCAGATTTTGCGCTACCTGCACAATGATAAGGCTTCTCTTTTATAAGATAACTCTCAATTTGCTGATCACTGAACTGGCGAAATTTAACGTAATAAGGAACAACACAAGTTTGTATTCTATCAGTACAACCATTTAGTAGGCTTAACGCTGTATAAAACACGACTTCCTTACCACGCATTAACTGTAATTGTTTAACAGCATTCTTATGATTCATTGGCTTACCAAGATGCGTGTCTCCCAGCACAGCAACTTGATCACACCCTATAATAAGTGCTTGCGCATAAATCTCAGCAACTGCACGCGCTTTAGCCTCGGCTAAACGTACTGCAGTCGCTTCTGGTGCCTCGTTTGACAATGGAGACTCATCAATTTTAGGCTTCACTGTCTTAAATGGGATTTGCAATCGTTGGAGTAGCTCCTGACGATAAATAGAACTGGAACCCAAGATTAATTCTTGCTTAATATTTTGTATCTTCAAAATTTCCTTTTGTTTTTTTGACACATACTAGTAAAAAATATAATATTCCCGCCTTATGTCTACGCGATTTGTGATAGATCCTCTCGATTTTGTACGTAACGCAAGCACACATCATGCTAAAATAGCTGTTGGTGAACTGTTACGTTTACAAGATTATCTATATGAGAGTATCGGTACATTAAGTTATCAAATCAGCGGCATATATGATGCGCGCAACAAGCCAAACCTACACATAAAAGTTGAAGGTGAAATAGTGCTTTGCTGCCAACGTTGTCTTGACAAACTTCATCATACGTTAGATCTTCAGACAGTTGTTTTATTGGCCAAAAATGAATTTGAACTTGATAAAGTAGATAAAGATGATGCAATAGACGCTATTTTAGCAACATCTAACTTAGATGTCTTGGATCTGATTGAAGATGAAATAATTTTGAGCTTATCTATTTCGTCGCGTCATCTGGATGGAGAATGCGAGATACTGAAACCAGAAGAAGCGCAAGAAAATATTAATGAAAACAACGATAATCCATTTTACGCACTAAAAAAGCTAAAGAAAACACACTGAACTTAAGGAGTTATAATGGCTGTCCAACAAAACAAGAAATCCCCATCGAGACGCGGCATGCGTCGCTCGCATGATGCACTAACTAATGCTCCGTTAGCAGTAGAACCAGGCACTGGAGAAGTACATTTACGTCACCACATTAGCCCCAACGGCTACTATCGTGGCAAGAAAATTATTCAAACCAAAAACGATTAAAAATAAAACGCTCCGCTACTTGCCACACCCAGTATTTCGTTCCTTCCTGTTATAAGAGCCCCAAAAATTGGACATTACTGTAGCAATAGACTGTATGGGTGGCGATCATGGCCCTCATATTACGGTTCCTTCGGCTGTTGATTATCTACGTCGCGACCCTGAAATAGATATCATTCTGGTTGGCATACCTGACGCAATCAAAGCAGAATTAGATGCTCTGAAAGTTCAACTAAGTCCTCGATTACGATTACATGCGGCAACAGAAGTCGTTGGCATGGATGAACCACCAGCATTAGCACTTCGCGGCAAAAAAGACTCCTCAATGCGTGTTGCTATTAATTTAGTAAAAAATGGCGAAGCACAAGCTTGTGTCAGTGCTGGTAATACAGGCGCATTACTAGCAACCTCAAGATTCGTACTCAAAACAATCCCGGGGGTTGACCGTCCTGCACTTGCAGCCGCCTTACCTACTATCAAAGGTCATACCTACATCCTCGATCTTGGTGCTAACATTGATTGCACACCAAAACAATTACTACAATTCGGTGTAATGGGTTCGTCTTTAGTTTCCTCCATTGAAAATAAAGTAGCGCCAAGCGTTGGGTTACTAAACATTGGTGAAGAAGACATCAAAGGTAATGAAATCGTTAAGTGTGCATCTGAATTACTTCAAAACAGCGGACTTAATTTTTACGGTAATATAGAAGGCGATGATATATACAAAGGAACGACAGATATCGTGGTATGCGACGGGTTTGTAGGTAATGTAACTTTAAAAACTTCAGAAGGTTTGGCACAAATGCTAGCAACCTATCTGCGTGAGGAATTCAAACGGAATTTATTAACAAAACTTGCCGGGGCGATAGCTACACCTGTAATTAAAGCCTTTAAACGTAGGGTTGATCATCGTCAGTATAACGGCGCAAGTTTGCTTGGTTTACGTGGAATCGTGGTTAAGAGCCACGGCTCCGCTGATAATTATGCATTTTGCTCAGCCATTAATCGCGCAGTCGAAGAAGTACGAGGTGGCATGCTACGCCGTATTAGCGAACAAGTCGCGGAGTTATCTGACCCCTCTGAATGCACGCTCAAAGAAAACACAAAATAATGTACTCAAAAATCATCGGAACAGGCGGTTATTTACCTGAGAAAATTCTCACCAACCATGATCTGGAAAATATGGTTGATACCAGTGATGAATGGATACGTACGAGAACCGGCATCACACAACGACATATTGCTAGCGAAGAACAAGTGGCCAGTGATCTAGCACTATATGCCAGTCAAAATGCCATGCAAGCAGCAGGGGTAACTAATAGCGATATTGACCTTATCATTGTTGCCACAACTACGCCTGATATGGTTTTTCCAAGTACTGCCTGCATTCTACAAGAAAAACTGGGTATTGATAATTGCCCCGCATTTGATGTACAAGCAGTCTGCAGTGGTTTCGTCTATGCCCTTGCCACAGCTGATATGTTTGTCAGCACGGGTAAATGCCGAAATGCGCTGGTTGTTGGTAGCGAAATTTATTCAAAAATCCTTGATTGGAATGATCGCAGCACATGTGTATTATTTGGCGACGGTGCTGGTGCTGTCGTCCTTTCCCAAAGTGAGCAGCCTGGTATTTTATCAACACATATACATGCCAGCGGCAGCTACAGTAAAGTACTGTCAGTACCTGGAAATATTGGCGGTGGGAAAATTCAAGGCACACCATACATCAGCATGGAAGGCAGCACTGTCTTCAAATTTGCGGTAAAAGTCTTGGAAGAAGTAGTCCATGAAGCCGTGGCTGAAAATAATCTACAAACGTCTGATATTGACTGGTTGATTCCTCACCAAGCCAATATTCGCATCATTAAATCGACAGCAAAAAAACTCGGCATACCCATGGATAAAGTTGTAACTGCAGTCGAGAAACATGGCAATACTTCTGCCGCTTCCATTCCTCTAGCACTTGATATGGCCGTACGAGATGGACGTATTCATTCTGACCAATTGGTACTACTGGAAGGTGTCGGTGGTGGATTTACATGGGGCGCGGTATTACTCCGCTGGTAAGTTATGACATTTGCATTTGTATTTCCAGGTCAAGGATCACAGTCGGTCGGCATGATGAACGGTTACGTAGACCTACCCATCGTTCATGAAACATTCATAGAAGCATCTGATATCCTCAAACAAGATTTCTGGTCAATGGTAAATGATGGCCCTGCTGATGATCTAAATATCACCATTAATACCCAACCACTTATGCTAATGGCTGGCGTTGCAGTTTATCGCGCATGGACCAGTTTAAGTGACACCAAACCAGCCTACTTAGCTGGCCACAGTCTAGGTGAATACACAGCTTTAGTTGCTTCAGGAGCACTTACCTTTTCTGATGCATTATCTTTAGTCCGGTTTAGAGCAAAAGTTATGCAAGAAGCCGTACCTGAAGGCGTTGGCGGCATGGCCGCGATACTTGGGTTAGATGATGAAACCATACAATTAATCTGCCAGGAAATAACAAATAACAATGAATCACTTGAACCAGCAAACTTCAACTCACCTGGTCAAGTAGTCATTGCAGGACATAAAAACGCTGTATTAAAAGGCATTGAATTAGCTAAAGCGAAAGGTGCAAAACGCGCTGTTATGCTACCTATGAGTATTCCTTCACATTGCACGTTAATGAAACCAGCGGCTAAAGTGATGCAACAACAACTAGAAAACACAATACTACGCTCACCAGATATTCCAATTTTGCATAATGTAGATGTACAATCGCATCATGATAGCGCATCTATTAAAGACATCTTGGTTCGCCAACTGTACAACCCCGTATACTGGGTAGATACTATTCGAGCTTTTGCAAATGCTGGTGTAACATCTGTCGCGGAATGCGGTCCAGGAAAAATTTTAAATGGATTGAATAAACGTATTGATCGAAATTTACAACAACTATCATTTGCCGATAGTGAAGCTATCAAGCATGCTGTCGACAATTTGAAATAATATGGTAATGAACATAAGAAAATTCACGACCCTAGAATTATTCCCAATCATAACTCTATTCGGGAGACATGATTTTGGAAAATAAGATAGCATTAGTAACTGGTGCCAGTCGCGGCATAGGTAAAGCCATAGCACTTAAACTAGGTCAACATGGTGCTATAGTAATTGGCACTGCTACAACGCAAACTGGCGCCAATGTAATAGACCAATATCTGGATAAAGCAGGTATCAAAGGAATGGGGGCGGCATTAAATGTAAA
>JAOULU010000131.1 GCA_029881855.1 Nitrosomonas sp.
TTATTTGTTGGTGAAGAGTTTCGGGAAGCGTTCATGTCTTATTACAATGGAACACCTGGTAATGTAAAAGAATATCCTGATTCCCTTGAAGAGTTACTGCATGATACGCGTGCGCCTGTTTTGAAACGTCATTTGAGAAGGATATACTTAGACCCAATGACAAACACGCTTGATTGGGGATTGGTTGAAGAGCCTGAACCAGAGGAAATCGCAGGATTCGGGTCTCGTGCTAAAAAAGGGATTATCGGTGTATACAGTCTTTCAGAAAAAACACCCATTAAAAAAGGTGGTTTCCCAGAACATTATAAGAAATTTTCTGATGCGCTGACATATCAGGATTGGCAGTTTGTATATACACAAGATGCTGGTGCAGAAGAGCCATTGCAAACTCAATTGGGATCAGATGGTTTACCTTCAGCTTCGCCAGTTACAACGCGGCCAGCTGCATCTGGGTTTACGCCAAAGAAATAAAATATTTACGCTGTTTTAATTAATGTGCCGACACCTTGATCGGTTAAAATCTCCAAGAGTAGAGCATTCTCTACACGCCCATCAATGATGTGGCATGATTTTACGCCATTCTTTACGGCATCCAAGGCTGATTCGATTTTTGGGAGCATACCGCCAGAAATAGTGCCATCAGCAAATAATTCATCAACTCTTTTTGCGGTTAATCCGGTCAAAAGATTATTTTCTTTATCCATAACACCCGGAGTATTGGTTAATAAAATTAATTTTTCGGCTTGTAGAATTTCAGCTAACTTCCCGGCCACTACATCCGCATTGATATTGTACGACTCTCCTTCTTCACCAACGCCAATAGGTGCAATGACAGGGATGAAATCTTGGGTATCAAGGAGTGCGATTAGGGATGGATTAATATGTTCGATTTCACCCACTTGGCCTATATTGAGCCACTCACCCGTTTTTTGCTTATTCTTCATCAATAACTTTTTAGCGCGAATAAACGAACCATCTTTGCCTGTTAAGCCAACGGCATGCCCGCCCTGACGATTAATGAGGTTTACGATGTCTTTGTTAACTAGGCCACCAAGTACCATTTCAACCACATCCATCGTTTCAGCATCAGTGACGCGCATACCTTGGACAAACTCACCTTGTTTACCAACGCGTTTTAGCATGTCATCAATTTGTGGGCCACCACCATGCACAATGACAGGGTTCATACCGACCAATTTTAGTAAGACAACATCGCGGGCAAATCCCTGTTTGAGATTTTCCTCTACCATGGCATTGCCGCCATATTTGATAACAATTGTGCTGCCATGAAAACGCCTAATATAGGGCAGAGCTTCTGCAAGAATTTTTGCTTTATCTTGCACTGTAGACTCGGAAATCGACATGTTTTTTGATTTGAGATAAGTTAAAAATAATTTTTTACTATTGGCTAATCAGCAAGAATTCGTCATTCCGGATTAATTTATGCAGATTTAATTCGCGCCATTGGCGTCCTGTATGATCTAAATACTGTTTGGTAGCAATAGTATCTGGTGTTTTACCATTATCAATACGCTGAAAATCAGATAAATCCCTGATCCCAAGCATGCTGTTAACTAAGAAGCCCGTATTAATCTTGTAGTTTTTTGAAACTAACAATATACGTGATTTTGCATTAAATGGTGTTGGTGGGCTACCTAAAAATACACTTAAATCTGTAATGCCATAGAGATTGCCCCGCACATTTACCATGCCCATAAACCATAGTTTTGTCAGCGGTACAGGTGTGATTTTTGGTGTTTGTATTACTTCACTGACTTCATGCATATGTACCAGACAGCGATCGTCTCCCAAGGCTATTCCTAGAACGGTCGTGGAGAGTTTGGTTTGATTCGAGGTATTTAATTGCTGAGAAAGCGGGCGTTGGTATTCCTTGGTTCGCATTGTGTTGACCAATATATTCTTTGTTTTTTGGGAAACGGTTCCCTAGTAATTACCTATGGATTACGTTTTGATCTGAGTACTTTAACTTCGTAGTCTTTGGGCTCAGCTTTTTTATACATTTTCTTTTTTGGTATTTCGGTTTTTTGTTTTTCTATTAATACCTTGATCTTGTGTAGTAATGTGTCGGCTACAATTGGTTTAATAATATAATCTTTTGCGCCTTGTCTAAGCCCCCATATTTTGTCAGTTTCTAAGCTCTTGTTGGTGCACATAATAACTGGAATATGTTGTGTGTCCATGTTTTTCGTAATCATGCGGGTAGCTTGAAAACCATTTAATCCCGGCATGACAACATCCATCAAAATCAGATCGGGCATGCTATCTTTTGTTTTCTCTAAAGCCTCCTCGCCACAGTTTGCAGTACCAACTTGGTAGCCGTTCAAAGTGAGAATATTGGTTATTAAACGCCGGTCAGTTGGCGAATCATCTACTATCAGGATTTTTCTAATTGCCATAGTTTAGAAAAAGTAACTAAGAAGTTATAGATAAAAGCTTTACTTAGTGGATAATAAAATGAGACCTTTCAAATCAAAGCGTGAATTACCGGTAGGAAACGCTATTATTAAAAAATATAGTGAATAATGAAAATTGTTATGGCGTTGTTTATTGCGTCTAAGTAACAGAAAAGATCTTGACCGTCAGATAGAAGCAAACACACAGATATTTAATCCTTATTGGGTGCAATTTGTCATGATTCTATATTCGTTACAGTATTATTTTACTGTATTATCAACTAGGAGATCGACGAATTCTTAGGGGTAAATTAGATGAAATTTTTTTGTAAAAATGGGCTGTCACTTATTTTATTCCTTCCTTTCATAGTGAGCTGTGTTCCATTGGTTGCGGTAGGTGTCGGTGCAGGTGCGGGTACTGGTGCGGTTATGTCGGAAGATAGGCGTACCAGTGGTATTTTTATTGAAGATGAATCCATCGAATTAAGGAGTGTCAGGCGCATTAGCCAACAATTAGGTGACGATATTCATGTCAATGTGACCAGTTATAATCGAAATGTTTTGTTGACTGGCGAAGCGCCCAATCAAGGTATGATAGAAGCAGTGGAGAAACTGGTAATGAGTGTTGATAATGTGCGTAACATTATTAATGAAATTAGAGTTGCTGAGAAAAGTTCATTGGCTTCTCGCAGTAATGATACTTTGATTACATCAAAAGTTAAGACGCGTTTTATTGGTGTACGTGGTTTTCAAATTAACCATGTGAAGATAGTGACTGAGAATAAAATTGTTTATTTGCTTGGTATGGTAAGACGTAAAGAAGCCGATAGTGCTGCAGAGCTTGCACGTACAACACCAGGTGTGGTCCAAGTGGTTAGAGTGTTTGAGTATTTGGATTGAACCAGGCAATAGACGGATAGATGTTTTGGTTTATTGCTTATATATAATTTCCTGAAAAATTTGCGACTATGCTGCCAGTTGATTTTGTAGCACAATTAAATAGTACTTTTCCGTCAGATCGTTTTTATACAGATCCGGTAGATTGTTATAGCTACGCGTATGACAACAGTCGCAAAATTTTTCCACCCGATGCCGTGCTTTTTCCGCTCACAGAAAAAGAAGTGCAGTCCATCGTTTTGTTGTGTAATCAATATGAAATACCGCTAATTCCACGCGGACGGGGTACGGGAACAGCAGGTGGCAGCTTGCCAGAGCAAGGTGGTATTGCCCTGTCACTGGAGCGGATGTTGGAAATCATTACCGTTGATCCGGCTAACCGCGTCATTGTGGCTGAGCCAGGTGTACTCAATCAGACCATACAGGATGCCGCTAAACCCCATGGTTTTTTTTGGCCGCCGGATCCTTCTAGTGCAGCGTATTCCAGTATTGGTGGGAACATCGCCACCAGCGCAGGCGGCCCACATGCGGTCAAATACGGTACAACACGTGATCATGTATTGGGTATTAAAGCCGTTACTGGTGCGGGTGACATCATCAAAACGGGCTGTTACACCACTAAGGGTGTGGTCGGTTATGACTTGACCCGTCTTCTTATTGGCTCAGAGGGCACGCTGGCCGTAGTTACCGAAGCAACGCTTAAACTGACGGCCTTACCTGCTTCGGTCGCGGGGATTACCGCGTATTTTCGTGATTTGGGCAGTTGTACTTCAGCCATTGTGCAAATCATGGCGCAACCTCAGTTACCCAGCGCATTGGAATTCCTTGATGCTGGCGCATTGAATCTGATTCGTGGTCGTGACCCGGATTTACTGCCGCTAGATTCACAAGCCATGCTAATGATTGAAGTCGATGGCTCGGTCAATGAAATTCCAGACGCCATTGCTTCCATCCTTAAAGCGTGTCAATCCGATGGGTTAATTGATGCCAGGCAAGTGGAGGATACGGCGGCACTGTGGAAAGCACGTAAAACATTATCACCGCTTTTGCGTGAAGTCGCGCCGAAGAAGATTAATGAAGATGTGGTGGTGCCAGTTGATAAGCTGCCCGAATTTCTGACCGAGCTGGCACGTTTAGGTGAGCATTATCAATTGGCTAATGTTAATTTTGGTCATGCTGGTAATGGCAACATTCATGTGAATTTGCTAATCAATCCAGATAACCCTGATGAAGTGCAACGGGCTGAACAATGTTTGGATGAAATATTTGACCACGTTATTCAGCTCAATGGCACGTTATCGGGTGAACATGGAATTGGTAGTGAGAAACGCGCGTTTGTAAACAAGGAAATTGATGCCGTGACAATGGCATTGATGAAAAATATCAAACAGCTTTTTGATCCAAAGAATATTCTGAACCCGGGAAAATTATTCCCGTAAATGGTGATTATCCAGAAAATCCCTCAACGCAATAATCCATTCCTCGCGCATAAAAACAAAACCCGTATTGTGTCCACCCGCTAAGGTCAGAAATTGTTTAGGTTCGGAGGCCGCCTCGAATAAATGTTCGCCATGTTCAAACGGCACGACTTCATCTTGTGGGCTATGCATTACCAAAATAGGGGCAGTAATAGACGCCAGAGATTCAAGTGTGTTGTAATCATAGCGTGCAATCAGACTTACGGGCAAAAAAGGGTAAATAGTTTTGGCTAGGCTAGGGACTGAAGTAAACGTGGATGCCAACACCAAACTGCCGGGCTCTTCACGTGCAGCTAACCAAGCAGCAATTGGGCCGCCAAGTGATTCGCCATATAAAACAATCTGTGATGGTGCAATGTTTTTATCAACCGTGAGATAATGCCAGGCAGCCTCTGCATCTAGATAGGTACCCGCTTCCGTAGGCGAGCCACTGCTTTGTCCGTAACCACGATAATCAATCATAAATAGGTTGTAACCCAGCCGCT
>JAOULU010000132.1 GCA_029881855.1 Nitrosomonas sp.
TGATGATTATCTTACTAAACCATTCCAGATGGAAGAATTACTGGCTAGAGTTAAAGCATTGCTACGCCGCTCAACGGGTATACCCAGTTCACTTTTGATATGCCCTCCTATTTCTATTGATGTTTCTACACATTCAGTTACCGTTAATAGCATCAAAATTGAGCTGACAACATTTGAATATCGATTACTTGAACAGTTGGTACGTCACCAAGGTGAAGTCCTATCTAAACAATCGTTAACAGATTATCTTTATCCTCATGATGAGGATCGTGATAGCAATGTTTTGGAGGTAATGGTTGGCCGATTAAGGCGTAAGCTTGATCCTGAAGGGAAACTGTCTCCCATTGAAACACTGCGTGGTAGAGGCTATCGTTTTACTTTAAGTTGTGAAAATATGAAATGATGTCGCTAAACAAACGCATACTTTTAAGTGCGACATTAGTTTTGTTGATATTTATTGTTGGTATTGCTGTTAGTTTGGATCGTGCATTTTATGACAGTGCTCGCTTAGGTGTTAAAGATCACATGTTGGCAAGATTATTGATGATAATGGGTGACGCTGAGGTTGATGATTCAGGTAAATTATATATGCCTACTAATTTATTGGACACCGAGTTTAGTCGTCCTGACTCAACAACCTACGCATACATAATAGACCATACTAATAACATTGCCTGGGAGTCAACTTCTGCTATCAACAAAGAAATTCCACCTCCTCGCTTACTTGCAAAAGGTGTAAATGAATTTAATCAAATTGCAATAAATAATCAGCTTTCATTTTTCTATGGCTTTGGTGTTGCGTGGACCACTGAGTCAGGTAACTACCCAATGACTTTTAGCGTTATAACAGATACAAAACTTTTTGACGCTCAGATAGAACAGTATCGTGAGAGTCTTTGGGGGTGGTTAAGTGTTATGGCGCTATTACTACTAATTACACAAATGGTTGTACTAAGATGGGGTTTGCGGCCCTTGCGACAGGTATCTACGGAATTAGCAGATGTGGAATCTGGCCAACAAGATAGCGTGAAAGGGGTTTATCCAAGTGAATTAAAATTGTTAACCGATAGTATTAATTCATTAATTGAACACGAACGTAAGCAACAAAAACGCTATCGGAATGGACTTGCAGATTTAGCACATAGCTTAAAAACACCATTGGCAATATTACATGGCGTATCAATAAAATCTGAAGCAGATATCAATAAAGTTAGCAAAATTAAGACTATTCAAGAGCAAATTGAACGTATGGACAACCTTATTCAGTACCAGTTGCGTAGAGCAGCAACGGCTGGAAGTTCACCAGGTATGCGTTTAATAAGCCTACTCCCGATTGTGGAACGAATAGTTGCTACAGTTGGAAAGGCCTATTACGACAAGCATCCTACAATTAATATTCAAATAAAAGATTCAATTTATTTACGTATTGATGAAGGTGATTTAATGGAGTTATTAGGGAACCTTGTAGACAATGCATTTAAATGGTGCAATGAAAAAATTGATATATCTGCTGAATATAATAAAACAAGCGTCATTATCCAGATTAATGACGACGGTCCCGGTATCCAACAGGATAAAATATCTAGAATCCTAGAACGTGGTGTACGGGCGGATCAATCTATTCCCGGGCATGGTATTGGGCTTGCTATTGTGCGCGATATTATTCAAGTGTATGACGGAGACTTAATAATTAGCCAGAATAAAAGTACTGGTGCCAGTATTACAGTTTGTCTAAATAATAAATAAAAGTGCTAAAGTTATTTTTCTTTTGGTCGTAAAATTACTTGTAACCCTCCAAAAGGGCCTGAAATTTGTAACCTTATAAATTTTGGCCCTTTTTTTTAGCTATTAGATATCATTTACTAGAACTATATTAAGGTATCTATATGGCTCATGTCAGGAATTATTTAGTTTAAGTTAGCTATTCTTTGACACTCTCCCATAATTTTTGTAGACGCTTTATTGAAACGGGTTGTGGCGTTTTTAATTCCTGTGCAAAAAAAGAAACCTGCAGCTCTTCAATCTGCCAACGAAATTCGATAAGCTTCGCATCTTTAACGCCATTTCTTTCATGTTTATCTTTACGGTATCTATATTGCTCCCACAATATTGAGATTTCCTTTCTATATTGTTCATCGCGTTCACGGTTAAAAGAAAATTTTTCTAAACGCATCTTCATCCCTTTGAGATAGCGCGGGAAATGCTTTAAGTAAGCCCATTCAGTGTGACTTAAAAATCCTGGATAGATAAGATGACTTAATTGCTTTTGTAAAATACCTTTAATGTTGTCATCTGTAGTTTTTAATAACGATTTATGTAAGTGATAATACTCATTCCCGATAGTTTCTACTAAACTAGTAATTTCTTCTGTTGTTATAGACAATCGAGTGCGGCAATTCTGTTTATAAGCTACGAACGTGGCTTCATCTCTTGGTAGTGATTCGTCACAAATAAATGCACGGAAAGTTATTGCATCCAACATATCATGCTTGAGGTCAATGGGATTGATAATAGATGTAAACTGTAATGCAGCTTGTTTTAAACCTGGTAAATCTTTTTTGAGTTGTTTAATTCGGTCTTTAAACTCAAAACATAACAGGCGCCATAAACCATTACGCATTGAAATATCGGCAGCATCATAAGTATCAAACAAACGTATAGAGACACTCTCTTCTTGATCAACTAGTGCAGGATAACCGATGAGGGTTTGTTGATTACGAATAAAACTAATTTCAGTAGGTAAGTCTCCAAAATCCCAGCATTTTATATTATCGCGCTCAATATTGTTTTTATCATTGTCGGAATCAATTTCAGCGAAGCTTAATTGAGCTATTTTTCCTAATTGTTTTTGTAACGCATGTAGATCACGACTTGTTGCCAACGTTTGTTCTTCATCATCTATTATTATGAAATTCATCAATAAATGTTCGGGAATTTCTTTTGTGTCCCAAGTACTCGCTGTAGTAGAAATTGTTGTTTTATATAAAACAAAATCTATTAATGCATCAACTAATGAAACGGATTGAGATACTACAGGTGAGCTTTGTAAGAATTCAGTTACAGATTCAGGCAATGGCACTAGTATTCGTCGTATATGTTTAGGTAAGGTTTTAAAATACCAGGTTATTTTTTCACGTATTAGACCTGGCACCAGATAATCAAATTGCTTTTCATCTAACCGATTAAGTTGTATTAATGGAATTGTCGTGGTAACACCATCTAAATCATGACCTGGTTTAAAACGATAAGTTAAAGATAATGCACTGCCATCAGCCAAAAATATTGCTTCAGGAAATTGAATGTCCGTAACACTTTCTGCTTGATGCCGCATAAGCAATTCTCGACTAAGATACAGTAGTTTCGGATTATTTTTTTCAGCTTGTTTGCGCCACTTCTCAAATCCGAAGCCATTGGTAATTTGTGCAGGAATAATGGCATTATAAAATTTAAAAATATCTTCATCTTGAACCAATATATCTTGACGTCGGGTTTTATGTTCAAGATCTTCGATTTCCTTGATTAATGCTTTGTTATAAATAAAAAAAGCAGCATTGCTGGTGTAATCTCCAGAGATCAAAGCTGCACGAATAAAGATTTCTCGTGATGTTTTTATATCTATGGTGCCAAAGTGCACACGACGTTTAGAAATGATAGTAAGGCCATATAACGTTACCCGCTCATATGCTGTTACTTGTGATCTTTTCTTTTCCCAATGTGGATCTGAATAATGTTTCTTACACAAACTACCTGCAATTGTTTCTATCCATTCAGGTTCAATTTTGGCAACACAACGTCCAAAAAGCTTTGTTGTTTCAATTAATTCAGACGCAACAATCCACTTAGCTTTGCTTTTTTTTAAGATAGATCCTGGTAAAATATAAAATTTGATGCCTCTTGCACCCAGGTATTCACCATTCTTCTCAGTTTTAAAACCGATATTGCCTAGCAGGCCAGTTAATAATGCTCGGTGAATCTGATCATAATTGGCCGGGGCCTGATTTGTTTTGAAACTTAGTTCCTTTGTCAAAACATGTAATTGTGCGTGAATTTCACGCCATTCGCGTAATCGGCGATAAGAGAGAAAATGCTCTTTACAATGTTCAATTAACTTTCGATTTGATTTTTTATGCTTTAATAATTCATCAAAATAAATCCATAATTTTAAATAGCTCAGAAAATCTGATTGTTTATCTTGAAATTTAACATGTGCTTTGTCAGCCGCTGCTTGGTGTTCAAAAGGTCGATCACGAGGATCCTGTACGCTTAAAGCTGAAGCAATAATGAGTATTTCATGTAGACAATTTTCTTGTTTTGCCGCCAATATGATACGTGCAATTCTGGGATCACAAGGGAATTTAGAGAGTCTCCAGCCAATTTGAGTTAGGTCTTTATTCGCATTTATTGCACCTAATTCTGTCAGTAATTGATAGCCATCACTAATCATGCGAGATGAAGGCGGTTGTAGAAAAGGGAAGCTTTCTACATCACCAATCTTTAAGGCCAGCATACGTAGAATTACGCTAGCTAAAGAGGAGCGTAAAATCTCAGGGTCTGTAAATGCTTTCCGAGCCAAATAATCATCTTCTGAATATAACCGTACACAAATTCCACTGGCAACCCGACCACAGCGCCCAGCCCTCTGATTTGCCGATGCTTGTGAAATTTTTTCTATTTGTAATTGCTCAACTTTGTTACGATAACTGTAGCGGTTTATACGCGCCCAGCCAGTGTCAATCACATAATGGATGCCAGGTACAGTCAGGGAGGTCTCGGCTACATTTGTTGCCAAAACAATCCGCCGTGTTTGACCAAGCTTGAATACTCTATCCTGGTCAGCAAACGACAAACGAGCAAATAATGGCAAAATTTCTATACCGGGCATATTTGGTCGAGAACGGTCAAAATGATGTTTACGAAGAGATTCTGCTGTTTCACGAATTTCTCGTTCGCCAGGGAGAAAAACTAAAATATCACCATTTCCAATTTGTATAATCTCATCAACTGCATTTAAAATTGCACGTTGAAGATCATTATCTTCTTGTTCAGCTGTTAATGGTCTGTAAAATATCTCAACAGGATATACCCTACCCGTTACTTCAATCACAGGTGCATTGTTGAAGTGTTGCGAAAAGCTTTGTGCATCAATTGTTGCAGAAGTTATGATGAGCTTGAGGTCTGGACGTTGGAGTAGAATTTGTCTTAGATAACCCAATAA
>JAOULU010000133.1 GCA_029881855.1 Nitrosomonas sp.
ATGCTGCACTAAATTCAATTGTTCATGTTTCAACAGAAACTGAAAACGCATCGACCCAAATTACGCCAAATAACCAAACTTAGCTTAAACATATTTTGGTCCGTTACACATTTATTTCAATGCAATTAAGTCTAATAAATAACAATACCATTTGCTATAAATATTTTTTGAGTCCTCTTTATATGATTCATAGTTAACAGAGAATTACATGCCAAAAATTGCTGATATAGAAGGAACACCTAACAAAAATGCCTTGAAGTTTATTCTCAAAGAACCTTTGACATGGGGTATTGCACGGTCGTATGACAATGCAGAAGCTGCAAAAGACGATCCATTGGCATCAGCATTATTTGATATTGATCATGTGAGCAATGTCTTTTATATGGATTACTGGATAACTGTTACGCAAGATGGAGAAGCAAACTGGCAAGATTTAGCACGGGACGTTGCGGATCCAATTCGCGCTGCACCTGCGGCAACTGAACAATCTGCTGAATCAATTGCAACCGCAAGTAATGTATTGTCTAACCTAAGTCCAGAAGACCAATTACGACTTGAGAAAATAAATATCTTACTAGATGAGGAAGTACGCCCCTATCTACAACATGATGGAGGCGACTTGCATATACTAGGACTTGATGGCAATATCCTACGTATTCATTACCAAGGCGCATGTGGCACCTGCCCAAGCGCGATAACTGGCACACTAAAAGGCATTGAACAAATGCTAAAAACTTTAGAGCCCGATATTCAAGTTATTGCTAGCTAACAATTAACCCTAACGATTTACCTAATGCGTTTAGTCAGTTTCCAAAGAATTTGGCTGACATCCAATCATCCGCCACGGCCTTAAAAACACAGTATCCTAGTTAATATATTCTGGTAATACGGTAGAATCTTACGATTACCCAATAACATACATATCATTTAGCAGTCACATTCTTGAAAACAAGAATTAATTGAACCGTATCCGTATATACGCCCATCACAAAATGGAGCTCGAATGGATCATAGCGTGACCTTAATAACCACGATAGCGGCTGGTTTTGGCCTTGCACTGGTTTTTGGCTTTATTGCAGAGCGCCTTAAGACACCTGCTTTAGTTGGCTATCTATTTGCTGGGATTATCTTAGGTCCTGCAACACCAGGTATCACTGCAGATGTTGAGATCGCCACAGAATTAGCTGAGATTGGTGTCATGCTGCTAATGTTTGGCGTCGGATTGCATTTTTCCCTTAATGACCTGCTCGCTGTAAAACGTATTGCTGTGCCTGGTGCAATTGTACAAATGGCAGTAGCCACAATATTAGGCATGGCCTTAGCATCATGGTGGGATTGGTCATTTGGTGCTGGCTTGGTTTTGGGTTTATCACTATCTTGTGCCAGTACTGTGGTATTGCTCAAGGCACTCGAGTCTCGCGGTTTTCTAGAAACAATGAATGGACGTATTGCCGTCGGCTGGTTGATTGTAGAAGACCTTGTAACCGTATTGATTCTGGTGCTACTACCATCGTTTGCAGTGATGTTACAAGAATCAGATGTAGACACCAACGTAACAAATCCACTGTGGCAAACTATTGGATTAACACTATTCTCGGTTTCCGCTTTCATTGCTTTAATGCTAATCGTTGGCCAACGAGTTTTACCTTGGTTATTGTGGCAGATTGCTCGTACAGGCTCGCGTGAATTATTTACCTTAGCAGTTGTTGCCTCTGCAATCTGTATTGCCTATGGTGCGGCTGTACTGTTTAATGTTTCTTTCGCACTAGGTGCTTTCTTTGCTGGCATGGTCATGCGAGAGTCTGAGTTCAGTCATCGTGCTGCTGAAGAATCTTTACCCTTACGTGATGCATTTGCTGTTCTGTTTTTCGTATCAGTTGGCATGCTATTTGATCCAAGCATATTGATCAATGAACCAATGCGTGTACTAGGCATCGTCGCCATTATTATCGTTGGCAAATCCATAGCAGCCATGCTATTAGTACTTATGCTGCGCTACCCGCTAAATACAGCACTAACAGTAGCAGCAAGTTTGGGGCAAATCGGTGAATTTTCTTTTATTCTGGCTGGCTTGGGATTATCACTCGGATTAATGCCCACAGAAGGACTGAGCCTAGTACTTGCCGGCGCATTAATCTCAATCGCTTTTAACCCCATAGCCTTTGCTGCCATCGCTCCAGTCAGTAAATGGGTGTTAAAGTATTCGATATTAGCGCGCCGCTACGAAAGTCGTGATGACCCCTTTGCTGAACTACCCATGAGTACAGAACGTAAATACCTTGAAGGCCAGGTTGTTCTTGTTGGCTATGGGCGCGTTGGGCAACGCATTGCAAACAGCTTGAATAAACAGGATATCCCCTACATTGTCGCAGAGCAAAACCGCGAACGTGTGCAAGATCTACGGAAAAGAGGGGTGGCCGCCGTATCGGGTAATGCCGCCGAAGCATCAGTTCTAATTCAAGCGCACATTGCTGATGCAGCCATGCTCGTCATTGCGGTACCTGACCCGCTTAATGTTCGTCAAATGGTAAAAACAGCCCGTACTCTTAACCCAAACATTGAAATTGTACTACGCACCAACAATGAAGACGAATCAACCCTGCTAAAGAAAGACAATATCGGCACTGTATTTTTTGGTAAAGAAGAACTTGCAAAAAGCATGATAAATCACGTACTACAACGCTTCGACCCACAAACCCGAACATCGGAAAATCAGAATGACTAGCCTACTTAGCATAAATAAATCAGATAAATTTTATAATTTGTAAGACATGATAAAATCCATACCCAGTCCATCAATATAAGAAAACAATTTACCTATCTGCAAGAATATACTTAACACATTACCCCTTTTATGAGATAACAATGACAGAAAAACTTTATGTTGGCATTAATAAAGATGCCAATGCGGGATTAACACACCTTGGCCGCATAGTGCGTGATGCTTGGGTATTTGGTATTTTGCCAGAAACTGAAACTTGTGCAGATTGGAATAGCGCACAAATGCAGAATTTATACGAAAAAGTATACGCCGCATGGGAGCCTTATGCTCACTTACCAAGTCGTCTACCTGAAGAATTACAACAGCGTCACACAAAGGTGTATGCTGAGGCTATTATCGCCGCAAAACGCAGTGGCTGGGATGCTGAATTAAAAGATGACGATTAGCGTTGAGGGTTTCTATAATTTATATAAACAGCAATTTTCAAGATTTAACTGTCTGAGGGAATTTTATGATTCTTGCCGGGCCATCTAGTGTAGTCTTATTAATCAACGCCTGAAGTGCGAGAGGGAACTCACTTTGTAGGCGCATCATAATCACCGATAAATCTTCGCGATAAAAAACTGCATTATAAGCAACCGGTTGATTAAGCGCATCTCTCACTTGTGGCTTAAAATCTTGCCATGCAATATCTACCCAGCATTTACGTTCACCATCGATAAATACGAACTCCTCAGCATCTACTATTGCCATATACTGCATACTCCGAATAGGCACAAACAAATGCCCTTCAGCACACCGAGCCAGCAATGTAATCGCCAGATTATAAGTGCTGGCTGGCAATTGGCGTGATTCACGATATATTTCAGGGTCTCGAAAACAAGTTATATCCATGATTAGTGATTAAATATAAAATGTATAAACTGATCAATGACTTTAACGCCAAGTTTCCATAAATAGCTCCTCATTGAAACCTATAGTAGCTTCTTTTCCATTGGTAATCAGTGGCCTTTTGATCAGACGACCATTGCCCGCCAGCAAATCAATTATTTTCAAGTCTGATAGCTTAGGCAATTGCTTCTTAATATTTAATTCGCGGTATTGCACCCCACTGGTGTTAAAGAACTTCTTTAATGGCACCTCTGCAAGTTCCGCAATAGCTGCAAGCTCCTCTGCCGTTGGTGGATTTTCGGTAATATCAATATACTCATAGGTAATTCCTGCCTGTTGAAGAAAATTCTCCGCCTTACGACAGGTACTGCATTTTTTATACCCATAAAGTTTAAACATGAGTGCTTACTCTCTGTATTGCTACATTACTAAATTAGCAGAAGTCTTATAAAAAAGAATACAGTTTATGCGTCAGACTGGCTACCAATAAAATGAATTCAATCAGTCGTATAACGAATACCAGTTATGATATAGCGTATTTCCCCTGCAGGACGTTGTACATGCACTTCATCATCCAAATGTTTCTTCATCAAAGCACACGCCACTGGTGAATCCATACTAATCCAACCCTTCTCGACATTAAATTCATCAGGGCCAACAATACGATAAGTCATACACTGGCCTCCTTCATCCTCAAGTTCAACCCAGGCACCAAAGAATACCTGCTGTTGGTTAGTTGGCGGCTTATCCACTATGACCAGTTCATCAAGACGTTTTTGCAGATAACGAATACGCCGGTCTATTTCACGTAACTGTTTCTTACGGTAAATATACTCAGCGTTTTCTGACCGATCACCCTCAGCCGCAGCTGCTGACAATGCCGCAGTCACTTCTCGGCGAGTTATCCACAAGCCTTTAAGCTCTTCACCTAACGCCTGGTAGCCCGGTTTACTGATGTAGGCAGAACTCTTCGGCTGTGGTGGCCGATAACGACTCATATTAATTTATGTTGTAGCGCAAAACTCGTTGAATAAATGGCTTCGATTCCGATCATGATAAGCGCTGGAATTACATTTTGTCAAAAGTACTGAGAAACGAATGGGGTCGATCTAATGACAATACAGCTAGACACGCCATATTTGAAATAAATATCCTATTATTGCCCAAAATGGATTTTGCAGAACAGAATGATTTTTGCGGAACCGATCAAAAACACAAAAAACACCTGAACCCTCATTTTTATTGGTGCCGGGGGGGGGAATCGAACCCCCATGATGTCACCATCGCTGGATTTTGAATCCAGTGCGTCTACCAATTCCGCCACCCCGGCATGGATACCTGAATATTTCTGGACGATTATGCAATCAACCAAAGGCGCAATTATCACTGAAAACAAGTAGGACAGCAAGCCGCATAAGATGAACTACTTATAATACGTTACCTTTAGATACCTACTTTCGATACAATCCCTGCGCTGAGGTAGTTTTTCTAGGATAATAGACAGTATGAAAACACAGGATTTCGACTTTAATCTTCCCCCTAAACTGATCGCCCAATTTCCTACTGAGCAACGCACAAGCAGTAGAATGCTACATCTC
>JAOULU010000134.1 GCA_029881855.1 Nitrosomonas sp.
TGACGTTGAGGTTGAAGGTGATGTGCATATTGAAAGGCCTAAAGAGACTCTTGAAGGTGCTGATCTTCAATTAAATCTAAAAACTGAAATTGGCCAAATGTCAGAGCCAAATTATCGTATGAAAAATGGTGAGGGGCGTGGAACAGGTGATATGCTGTTTTTTGAGGGTAAAGATCACTATCGCCTCACAGGGGGTAGTTATACCACTTGCCCAATCGATAATGATGATTGGTATATTCGTGCAGACGACTTAGAAATTGATAATGAAAAACAGATTGGGACCGCTCGTAATGTCAGTATGCGATTTAAAGATGTACCAATATTTTATTTGCCTTGGATGAATTTCTCATATAGTGGCGAACGCAAGTCCGGGATGCTGGCGCCGATTTTTGGCAACACGGCCAGAAGCGGGGCAGACTTAGCGATACCCTTTTATTTAAATATTGCACCTAATGTAGATGCAACCATAGCAGCGCGGGGAATGTCTCGGCGTGGCTTTATGATTAACAATGAGCTGCGTTATCTTGGAAAGAGTTATCAGGGAACATTTCTTGCGGATGTGATGCCGACTGATATTGACACCAATAAAACGCGCTTTGGGGTGTCATTTATCCATAATCAGCATTTGGGTAGAGGTTGGAGCAGTAATCTAAATTTCAATCGTGTTTCAGACGATCTTTTTATGCGTGATCTAACGAATAATCTGTCTCAAACCAGTAGAACTAATTTAATACAACGAGGTGGCATATCATATAATGGCGCATTGGGTACTGGTGGCTCACTAAGTTTTTCAGGAATAGTGCAACGTTTCCAGACCCTACAAGACCCACGCGCTGTATTTGTTTCTCCCTACAAACAGTTGCCGCAATTGCGGCTCGGTGCGATTAAACGTAATTTCGCGGGTATGGATCTAGATTTCTCCAGTACCTGGACAAATTTTTCACATCCGACTTTGATAAATGCAAAACGTTTGACATTATTTCCAAATATAAGTGTGCCGATGCGTAATGCGTTTGGATATATTACGCCTAAGGTTGGGTTGCACTATACACGGTACAATTTGTCTTCATCTGTAGGGACGGAAGGTAAGAATTTGGATCGATCCGTTCCAATATTTAGCTTAGATAGTGGTGTAGTGTTTGATCGAAATATGGCAATAAGTGGAAATCGCTATGTGCAGACCTTGGAGCCTCGTGCTTTCTATGTATATGCACCATTTAGGGATCAGAGCTTCTTACCTATTTTTGATACTGCAGAGTCAGATTTTAGTTTTGCACAAATGCTTACAGAGAATCGTTTTAGTGGAAATGATCGTATTAATGATGCCAATCAGGTGACCTTAGCGTTGACATCACGGTTACTTGAACCAGCTACTGGGATAGAGCGTTTACGTGTTGCTGTGGGTCAACAGTTTCGTTTCGAAGATCGGAAGGTGTTCATATCAAATATTCGTCAAATTACAAGTCGAAGGGCGGACTCTATTGCTGCGTTGTCAGGACGTTTGTCGTCAACAGTGAGTATTGATACCAATATTCAGTTTGATCAGGAGGAGTTACGTGCTGAGAAACTGCGTGCAGGTTTGAGCTATCAACCTGAGACTGGAAAAGTTATGAATCTTGGTTATCGTTTTACTCGTGACATAATCGAACAAGTTGATACGTCTATACAATGGCCAATTACTAGTAGATTGCACAGTGTGGCACGTATCAATTATTCTCTTCAGGATGATGAAATGTTAGCAGGATTGGCAGGCTTTGAGTATGCTGCATGTTGCTGGAAATTTCGGATGGTGTTGCAGCGGTTTACAACAGCAACACAAAGGACATCAACAGCTTTTTTCGTACAGCTAGAGCTTAATGGGTTGATGGAGATTGGATCAAACCCATTACGTCTGTTACAGCAAAGTATTCCAGGTTATACCAGCGTTCATTAACTCAGAGTTTGCTTCAAAACATTAAGTATTTAATCTGGAAAAGTTATAGTATTGCTTCATGAATAAGATTCTAAGAATTCGTTTCGTTTTTTTTACTCTATTGGTTGTATCGATATCTTTGCAAATTGAGGCGCAAGATGTAGGGTTAAAATCTATTGATCATATTGTTGCAATTGTCAATGATGAAGTTATAACCCGCCAAGAATTAGAAAATGCAATAAATACGGCAACTCAAAATTTACTTCAACAAGGTATTCAGCCTCCAGATAAAGAATCACTCAATAGTCAGGTGCTTGAAACCATTATTGTGAAACAGATTCAATTACAGCATGCCAAAGAAATTGGGATGTCTATTAGTGATAGCGAGCTTGACGAAACAATTCTTCGTATCGCTGATGATAATCAATTGTCACTACAAGAATTTTATGCTGTGCTTGAACAAGACGGTGTAAGTTTTAATAAATTTCGTCAAGAAATTCGTGATGAAATTATCATGGCGAGGATAAAAGAACGCATGATAAATAACCGTGTCAATATCACTGATGGTGAGATCGATAATTATTTGCGTACACAAGAAACTTCTGCATTGGGAAATGACGAATACCTACTGGCTCATATATTGATATTAATATCAGAACGTATGGATGCAATTCAAATTCAAGAAAGGGCGCGGCGTGCTGAATTGGCATTGCAAAAATTAGAAGAAGGTGTTGAATTTTCGCAAGTTGCAGCTGAATTCTCAGATGCACCTGATGCTATGCAAGGTGGCGTTCTTGAATGGCGCCCAATTGCACAGATGGGGCCAACTTTTGTTGATTTATTGACACCATTACAATTTGGTGAGATTACGCCAGTCGTGCAAAGCCCTACAGGCTTTCATATCTTCAAGTTATTAGACCGGCGAGATCAAGAGATGCCGGTGGTTATTATTGATCAAACACATGCGCGACATATACTGATTAAGGTTAGTGAGTTAACTTCTGAAAGTGACGCTAAGCAACAAATTATTCAATTTAAAGATCGGATTGATAATGGCGCAAGTTTCTCGGAAATTGCGAAGCTTCATTCTGAAGATGGTAGTGCCGCATCAGGTGGTGATTTGGGTTGGATTTCGCCGGGTGATACGGTTCCGGATTTTGAAAAAGCCATGAATAAGTTGTTGCCAGGACAAGTTAGTGAACCAGTGCAATCTCCGTTTGGGTGGCATTTGATCCAAGTATTAGAACGTCGTTCAGAAGATGTTAGTCATGATCGGAGACGCCAAACAGCTCGTCAATCAATACGATCACGTAAAGCAGAAGTGGTTATCCAAGAGTGGATGCAGCAGTTGCGTGATGAAGCGTATATCGAGTATCGTAATGATGATGAACAGTGATGGATAATCAACCCATCTCAGTAGCACTTACTGCAGGTGAGCCAGGCGGAATAGGTCCAGATCTATGTGTGCAATTAGCTCAACATGCACTGCCATGTAAATTAGCCGTGATAGCTGATCGTAAATTGCTACAAGAGCGTGCCAAAATACTGCAATTACCTGTTGAATTAATTGACATAGCGCATTCAGAGCTGAGCCAACATCAAGTTGGTAAGTTGCAAGTATTACCTATTCCAATAAGTGAACCAGCTATACCGGGAAAAATTAATGTGGCAAATGCCCATTATGTATTGCAAACACTCAAATTTGCGCTGGAAGGGTGTTGTCATGGGCAATTTGATGCCATGGTGACAGCACCTGTGCATAAAGGTGTTATTAATGATGCGGGTATTGAATTTACAGGACACACAGAGTTTCTATCGCAACTACTAGATTGCCCTGTAGTGATGATGTTAGTTGGTGGAAATATGCGGGTAACATTGGCAACAACACATTTGCCGTTAAAAGATGTATCAGCGTCAATTACTGCTGAAGCATTAGAAAGTAAGCTACATATAATTCAGCATGATTTGATAACACGTTTTAACATACTTAACCCAAGAATCGCTGTAGCAGGACTTAATCCGCATGCTGGAGAATCAGGTCATTTAGGTCGTGAAGAAATTGATATTATTATTCCCTTATTGGAGAAGCTGCGTCATGATGGCATGTGTCTCATAGGGCCTGTGCCAGCAGATACCTTATTTAACCCGTCGCAGTTAAAACAGTATGATTGTGTTTTTGCTATGTATCATGACCAGGGTTTACCTGTTCTCAAATACGCGAGTTTTGGAACTGGTGTTAATGTGACCCTGGGGCTACCAATTATTCGTACCTCTGTAGATCATGGTACTGCCTTAGAACTGGCAGGAACCGGACGCGCAGAAATAGGCAGCTTACTGAGTGCAATTAAAATGGCGATTCTGTTAGCCAGAAATAAGAAATGTCATAATGATGCGCCATAATCCTCGCAAACGTTTCGGTCAGAATTTTTTGACGGATAGACGGATAATTTCAAATATTATTAGCGAAATACACCCAAATAAAGAGGACAAAGTTGTTGAGATTGGCCCTGGGCTAGGTGCATTGACAAGACCGTTGCTTGAAACTCTTGATCATCTTGATGTGGTGGAATTGGATCGAGATATTGTTGAGCGATTAGGTAAAGAATTTCCAGAAGATAAATTGACCATTCATACTGCCGATGCACTTAAATTTGATTTCTCAATATTAGGGGATAATCTACGTATTGTGGGTAATCTACCCTATAATATTTCTACGCCACTTTTATTTCATTTAAAGCAGTTTGCTAGAAATATTGTTGATATGCATTTTATGTTGCAAAAGGAGGTTGTGGAGCGGATGGTTGCTTCCCCTTCAAGCCCAGACTATGGACGGCTTTCTGTTATGTTGCAATATTGTTTTGGTATGGAGCAGGTTTTTATTGTACCACCAGAGTCTTTTCGGCCTATACCAAAAGTCGAGTCAGCAATTGTTCATATGTTCCCGCTTAAGCAACCGATTGCTGTCGCTGAGGATGAAGCATTTTTTTCTGAAATTGTAATGGCTGCATTTTCGCAGCGCCGAAAAACTTTACGCAATACATTAAGAGATTTTTTGAGCCCTGAAGATTTTAAAGTGCTTGAAATTGATTCGACAATGCGCGCAGAGAATTTATCAGTCACACAATTTGTAAGGATTGCTAATCACTTGATTCCATAATGGTTGCTTGCTTACTTATTTTAAAAATAAGATCAAAAAACTATTTTCTAAATACCTTAAACTATGGCGATACTAATATATAGTAAAAAATTATAACAACTTATGGCATAT
>JAOULU010000135.1 GCA_029881855.1 Nitrosomonas sp.
GGCACGTAAATCTCCGCTGGATTGTAGCATGTGGGAAGCAAAAGAGTGACGTAGTATATGAGGGTGTACATTTTGGTTAATGCCTTGTTGTCTGGCGCGCTCTTTTAATCGATGACTGATTGTTCGCACGCTAATTGCATCGCCGCGGCGCGATAGAAAAAGTGCGTCTACATCTGGTTTAAGAATTTGTGTTCGTAGATTTAACCAGATTTCTAATGCTTGTATGGCAAATCGTCCGATTGGCACGATACGGGTTTTGCCACCTTTCCCATAAATACGTAGTGTCTCATCCGCAAAATCAATGTCTTTAGGTTTTAGTTGGGCGAGTTCTGCTAGTCTAAGTCCTGAAGAGTAGAATAATTCGAACATAGCGCTGTCACGGGTCGTTAGTAGGTCATCAGCTTTGAATGTGAGTAACTGTGTGGCTTCATCTGGTGACAAGGCATGTGGTAGTTTCTGAGAGGATTTGGGTACACGAATGCCAGTACAAGGGTTATGTTTAAAGTGATGATCGCGTATTAAGTATTTATAAAATCCTCGCCATGTCGATAACATCCTGGCCAAGCTTTTGCCGGAAAGCCCTTTGCTGTGAAGTTGCATAACGACTTGCCGGATATGATGGGGTTGGGCATGTTCTAATAAAAGGTTATTAAGGTGCTTTAGCAAGATGCGAAGATCGCGTGCATAATTTTTACTAGTGTGTGGCGATAAGCGCCGTTCGAATGTGAGATGGCGCAAAAAAGCCTCCACAAGCGATTCAGGTTTGTAGCTCATTAGAACGGTCTATTTCTACAGTTTTGATAGTTTGGTTATAACGAGTCAGCGCTGCGCTGACAAGGTCACCCAATCTTTTTAGGTGTAAGTTGCCCATTTCAGCATAAAATCTTTCTGCATCAGGGCTGGCTAAAACCAGTAACCCAATGGATTGTGTGGTAGTCAGAGGGATCATTGCGTATGAGTTAAGATGTTCACTTTGTTCACCAAACCAATGTTTAATTTCATCAGCAATATGATTGCCACAATAGGGTTGTGACAGGCTTGCGGCTATGGTGTGAACGTCTTCACTGGTGGTTGTAAATTCAGTATGTGCAGTGTCGTTACAAGAAAGGTTCCATAAACGAAGTGCCACATGGGGGATGGAAAAATCATCATTCAAACTCAATTTAAGTTCATAGAGTAACTCGTCCATACTGTTTATAGTGAGTAATGTAAGGCATAAACAGTGTATTTTCTCGCTTATTGCATCGTTTTCTTCGCCAAAACGGATTAATTCGAGTAATTTATTTTGTAAGGTTTGATTTTTGTCTCTAAGGGAAATAACCTGGTGTTCATTAATAGAAATGACTCTGTCATCATGTGGATGAGGGACGTAGAGTTCTGTTAGGAGATTTGTATACTTGTTGAAGAATTTTGGGTGCGCCTGTAGATATTTTGCAACTTCATGGGGTTTCATATCTTTTGGTTTCATGATTCTTCCTCGATAAATTACAAGTTGATTTCACCTTCAAATACTGAAATAGCAGGCCCGGTCATTAAAATAGGTGTGTTCTGGCCTGACCATTTGATTGTTAAGTCTCCACCACGTGTACTAACCGTTACTTCTGAATCTAATAAACCCAGGTTGATACCAGCTACAACAGCAGCACAAGCACCTGTGCCACATGACAATGTTTCTCCTGTGCCGCGTTCATATACGCGTAGTTTAATATGATTACGATGCAAAATTTGCATATACCCAACATTAACCCGATTAGGAAAACTTGGATGTGCTTCAATTAAAGCGCCTTCGCTGGCTACTGGTGCTTGTTCAATATCTTCGATTATACGCACAGCGTGCGGATTACCTATTGATAAAACGCTTATTTTAGCTTGATTGTTTGGTATATCAAGATGATAAATTGAGGCTTGTTCTGGTGCTATAAATGGCACCTCGGCGGGCTTAAATTTTGGAATACCCATATTAACAGTTACTTCACCGTTGGTCTCAAGCTTTGGTGTGATAACACCACTCAATGTTTCAATACGGATTTCGTTTTTTTTTGTTAAGCCATAATCATGTACATATTGCACAAAACACCGCGCACCGTTACCGCATTGTTCAACTTCACCGCCATTAGCATTGAAGATGCGATAACGAAAATCTGCATTACCTGTTGCTTTTTCAACCATTAAAATTTGATCGCACCCGATACCAAAATGCCGATCTGCGAGAAAACGTAATTGTTCGCGATCCAAGGTTACTTTCTGGGTAATACCGTTAATGACAATAAAGTCATTACCAAGACCATGCATTTTGGTGAATTTTAGTTTCATTTGTAATAGAGGAAAATGGGGTGTTTTTAACTAAAACTCAGTCATCGACATAAGATAATCGTACATAAAAAGGCTGTCGTCAATATCAATGATACTGTCACCAATTATTTTTAAATTATATTCCTGATAGGAAAAGATTGCAGTATGATTCAGTTTTTTAACCGTAAGTATAATCGATTGAAGATTATTGTCTTGCTTGGTCTCAATAGCTTTAGCAGCAAGAATCGCACCGTAACCCTTGCGTTGATGATTATTGTGGAATATACAGCTTGCCAATTTTTAATTTGCCAGGGTGCTCGGTACGTGAGCAACCAGAAAAGCCAGTAATATTTTTTCTAAAAACAACGTTATCTACCAATTATCTTTGGTTATTATTTGTGACTTGATCAACATGGGGCAATAGTGTCGGCGCTAATATATAATCAATTTGTACGGATGATGATATATTTTGATGATGTTGTTACCAAATTTTTCGGGCTAATAAGGATATTTGGGGCGCGTCATAAATGTGAGTGGTAATAGTTTGGCATGTGATGTACTGCAGTTAAATCTGCAGTGTACAGAATTTGTTGTAACTGGTGACCAGAGGATTAATGCTTTTACAGTAGAGTGTTAGAGTGCGTATGTTTTGGGTAATTCTTGGTAAATACAGAGATTTGATGGTAGTTACAAGAATTACCCGGATGCTTAATTTAATACAGAAATTTTTTATAATGGAGATTTCTTGGTATATAGCTTGCTATTTTATGCTGAAACGGCTTTCGTTTCAGCATAAATAAACCAAACCGAAAAACAATTAAATCACTGATGTTCAGCCGGTACGTTATGATCAGGTTTAATTGTTGACCCATATGATTCAACATCAGGTGAGTCTGGCGCGGTTGGCTTACCGCATGCTGCCAATGTAAATGTCATCATAATAGCGATGAACAGTATAGTGTGTTTCATATTTTGCTCCCTTATATAATTTTTTACGCGCGCATCCTTTAAATGATGCTGCTGAGTATCATGTTGCCAGTGCCAGATATTCTTTTTTTGATCTATATCAATAAATGGTGGTTTGAACAAGGCTTGACACAGTGACGAGAGGCTATTTAGTCACAATGGTTGTTTTTGACTGGTTGTGCAAGCGATAATTTTTATTTGTTGATAAATAAAGTATGAAACGTTTTGTTTTAATAACATTAATTTGCTTTATGCAAAGGTGTATAGCTAGTCTGTGTTTATAATAGGCCATAATTTGTTATACTAGTTGGCCTTTCAAAAATCCAAAAAAGACGACAATATGAGTGAATATCTTTTTACATCTGAATCTGTTTCAGAGGGCCACCCTGATAAGGTATCAGATCAGATTTCAGATGCTGTTTTAGATGCGATTTTGAGTCAAGATGTTAATGCAAGAGTGGCATGCGAAACACTGTGTAGTACAGGCTTGATTGTTTTGTCTGGTGAAATTACAACGCATGCTTCGGTTGACTATAATATCATTGCGCGCGAGACTGTTAATGCCATTGGTTATACCAGTTCAGATATTGGTTTTGATTCGACCACTTGTGCTGTTTTAACGGCGTTTAATAAGCAGTCGCCTGATATTGCGCAGGGTGTTGATCGTCAAGAAGAAATGGATCAAGGTGCAGGTGATCAAGGTCTAATGTTCGGTTATGCTTGTGATGAGACACCGCAGCTTATGCCAATGCCTATTTTTTATGCGCATCGCTTGGTTGAGCGCCAAGCTGAGATGAGAAAAAATGGAACGCTACCTTGGTTACGTCCAGATGCGAAATCTCAGGTTTCCGTTCGCTATCAAGATGGCAAGCCACTGCATATAGAAACTGTTGTCATTTCAACGCAGCATGATCCCGATATTTCACATCAGGCACTGACTGAAGCGGTTATTGAAGAAATCATTAAACCCGTATTACCACAAGAAATGCTTGGCGATCAAATTCAATATCTGGTGAATCCTACAGGTCGTTTTGTTGTTGGTGGTCCGATGGGTGACTGTGGTTTGACGGGGCGTAAGATTATTGTGGACAGTTATGGCGGCGCAGCGCACCATGGTGGTGGTGCTTTTTCAGGTAAAGATCCTTCAAAAGTTGATCGTTCAGCTACCTATGCAGGTCGATATGTTGCTAAGAATATTGTAGCTGCCGGGATAGCCAGTCGTTGTGAAGTGCAGGTTGCTTATGCGATTGGTGTGGCAAAACCAGTATCGCTTATGGTGAATACTTTTGGCACAGGGAAGATAGCTGATGAAAAAATTATTCAGCTCATAGAGAAACATTTTGACTTGCGTCCTCGGGCCATAATACATACGCTTAATTTATTACGCCCGATTTATCTTAAAACAGCTGCATATGGACATTTTGGCCGTGAAGATGTTGATTTTACTTGGGAAGCAACCGATAAGGCCGCGCAACTTCGTGCGGATGCTGGTGTTTAGAAATACGTGGTGTTAGTCCGAACATGTAATTAAGTTGTTCGGGCGGTATTTGATAGAACTTCAACCCATTATGCTGAGGAGCGCTGCAACGGCATGTTCCGTGAGGCTCGGTATATGGATATTGTAACAACGGCGCTCTCCTACCCTAGGAGTAACACTATGAACGCTGTACTCAATCCCGATGGTTCTCCATTTAAAGATTATAAGATAGCTGATATTTCCCTGGCTGACTGGGGAAATAAAGAGCTTGCAATTGCTGAAACAGAAATGCCTGGCTTGATGGCACTGCGTGAAGAGTATGGTAATCAAAAGCCGCTAACCGGTGCGCGTATTGCAGGGTCATTACACATGACCATTCAAACAGCTGTACTTATTGAAACCCTGGTTGCATTGGGCGCAGAA
>JAOULU010000136.1 GCA_029881855.1 Nitrosomonas sp.
TTCACTGAACGCAAAAATTCTACTCGCTGAAGACAATCTGATTAACCAAGAAGTTGGCATAGGCATACTGAGTGCCATTGGCTGTCAGGTCGAAGTAGTCAATAATGGGCTAGAAGCCATCGATGCCGCAACTAATAAGGATTACGATTTAATCCTAATGGATTGCCACATGCCAGAATTAGATGGTTTCCAAGCCACAACCAAAATACGCGAACACGAAAAAACTGCGGGCACACAAAATCATATACCGATTATTGCATTAACTGCTGATATCCAGAAAGGGATTGTTGAAACGTGTTTAGATGCAGGCATGGATGACTATCTCAGCAAACCTTTTAACAAAAAACAATTGCAAGACCTACTCGTTAAATGGTTGCCAATTCAACTTAAAAAACCAGAAAGACGTGCACAAACCAAAACCAACTCGAGTACGCTCAATAATTTAAGAGAACTTACTACAGATACTGGTGAGAATCTGCTTACTAAAGCAATTACGCTATTTATGCAATCTGCACCCCAAGAAATCGATGCTCTACAGCATGCACTGGACCAACAAGATTATGTTGCTTTGGGAAAAATTGCACATGGCTTCAAATCAGCTTGCGCCAATCTCGACGTGCAATCACTAGCAGATTGTGCAGCATCAATCGAAGAAATCGCTCTGCAAGGTCATACTACAGGTGTCGATGTCCTATTGGAAACAATGAAATCCGACCTACCGAATGTCCTAGCAGCATTACATCAAGAAATTGACACAACGGTAGCCGCAACTTCTATCGAACCAGCAACACAAGCGCTTTTCACAAATAGCAAGCGTATCTTGCTGGTCGATGATGACGTAAATTTCCGTATTATCACCAGCACGATCTTAAAGGCTTCCGGGTTTATCGTCGATGAGGCCGAGAATGGTTTGCAATCACTGGAGAAGGTTAAACAAGATAAGCCAGATTTAGTACTACTGGATGCCGTCATGGACAAGCTTGATGGATTTGAAACCTGTCGATTATTACGTGCAGATCCTATTATGGCTAATGTACCAATTATTATGGCAACCGTTCTTGGTGACATAGAATCAATTAATCATGCCTTCGATTGCGGTGCGACTGATTTCATAATTAAACCACTCAACTACCCTATTTTAATCCACCGCTTGTGGTTTATTCTAAGAGCAGATGAAAACTCCAATGAGCTGAGAAGCAGCAAACTCCAACTTTCCGCTGCCCAACGTATTGCACGTTTAGGCTATTGGACCTGGGACATACAAAATAATCACTTTCACATATCAGAGCAATTAGCCGACTTATGTGGTATTGATCTACAAACATTTGAAGCAAGCTTGGAAGGCTTCTTGCGTCTTGTTGATCCAAACGACCAAGAAATCGTTAAAAACATGATCACAACCGCACCCTATAGAAACACGATACAAAATATCGAATATCGTCTAAAAACAGCAGAGAACGATATTATTTTTGTACATCAAGAAATGGCCAAGGTATTTGAAAAAGACCAAGTAAAAATCACCGGTACAGTTCAAGACATTAGCAAACGCAAAGCAACTGAAAAGCAAATTCATCGCCTCGCATACTATGATCATCTGACTGGACTTGCCAGCAGATTATACTATCAGGAGCATATACAAACTATTATTGAACAAGCTAAACAACGTAATGAAAAATTTGCATTTTTATTTCTTGATTTAGATGGTTTTAAAGACATCAATGATAGCCTTGGTCATAACATCGGCGACCAATTACTAAAAGCAATTGGTCAACGCCTGCAAGAAGTTATACGTGATTTTGATTTTGTGGCGCGTCTAGGCGGCGATGAATTCTGTATTTTGTTAAGAAATATTGATGACGAAGAATCTATCACAGAAGTAGCTCAACGTTGTTTGCAAAAAATCAATACACCCCTGTTTATAAATAACCAGCAAATAAAGCCCTGTATCAGTATAGGTATCTCTATTTATCCACGAGATGGCAATACTGAAATGGCGCTGATTAAAGCCGCAGATACTGCCATGTATGCTGCTAAACAAGCCGGTAAACAACGTTATACGTTCTATTCAAGGGATATGGAAACCCAGGCATTGTCCCGTTTAGAAAAAGAACAAATGTTACGTGAGGCGTTTGATAAAAAACAATTTATCTTACACTTCCAACCACAAATATCGATGCAGACGGGGCGTATGATTGGCGTTGAGGCATTAACCCGATGGCAGCATCCTGAAAAAGGCATGATCTCACCCGTTGAATTTATCCCACTTGCTGAGCAGTTGGGTTTAATCATTGAACTGGGTAATTGGGTAATTAAAACTGCATGCAAACAAATTGCACAGTGGCATGAAGAAGGTCTACCTTATATGCAAATGTCTGTAAATATTTCACCATTACACTTTGAGGATGAAACATTACTAAATACCATACAGGTTATACTGAGAGAAACAGGTGTTCCAGCACAGTATCTAGAATTAGAAGTCACCGAAAGCGCAATGCAAACGGAGGGGCACCTCGATGTCTTTAGAAACCTAAGGCAGCTTGGCATAAAAATCTCTATTGACGACTTTGGCACGGGTTATTCATGCCTTGCCTCTTTAAAACAACTGCCATTAGATTGTATTAAGATTGATAAAACATTTGTCGATGATGTATTAACCAACCCTCATACTTCTTTACTTTTGGGTGCAATTATTGGTTTAGCCAATGCACTTGATTATAAATTGGTCGCCGAAGGTGTGGAAACCAAGGACCAAGCATTGGTTATGTACGGATTGGGATGCCAAATCATACAAGGCTACTATTTTAGCCACCCTGTCCCTAGCGATGAAATACCTAATTTAATGAATGTTGATTTCACGCATCAGATAACGACATAGCATAATTATAAATGGAAGATTACTGAATAATGACTAGTAAAAACATAGATTGCAATATTCCGCCTTTTCTACCTAAAACTAAGCAAAAAACCAAGAATAATACGGATTTGCCATCATTATCTAAAAATATACATCGGTTATTATCAATGGTTACAAACAGTAAAACAGATAATCGGCAATTAGCGAAAATAATCAAACAGTCTCCAGCGATCTCTACTCGCCTAATCTTCTTAGCAAACTCTGCATGGACTAGTCCAAAGAAACCGGTCAACAACGTTGAACAAGCATGCACTATACTGGGTCACTCTATTGTTAAGAGTGTCAGTTTTGGCATCTCCATTTCCTCTTCTTTTGATCCAGGAAAATGTCGCAGCTTTAAGATTGATCATTTCTGGACTACCAGTATGCTAGTTAGCGAAGGTGCCGGCTTACTAGCATCCAAACTTTCAGACCGAATAAATCATGTTGATTTTGAACAAACAGCACAATCTGCCGGCTTGCTACACAACATTGGGTTGTTGTGGCTTGCTGATAATTTACCCAAAGAAACCAACAAGGCATTACAACATTATTCAGCTGAGCCCTTATCAACTATTAACGAAGCATTGCTAGAATATACAGGAACAGATTATTGTGAAGTAGGTGCCTGGCTCGGTGATCAATTGGGATTCCCTGAGGTTTTAATTATTGCCATTAAGCATCACCTTAATAATCAGTACCAAGAATCCTGTTGGGAAACTGCATTGATAGTAGAATCCGCCGCAGCCATGGTAGCCGCATTGCGTCATCAGTGTAAAGAAGTGCCTGAGAATACCCGCTTAGTGGCATTAGGCCTAGATCTGCCCACTCAACAAACCATCTTTCAGCAGCTTTCTGAAAATTTTGAGAAAACACAAGAATTGGCAGAATCGCTGTTTACAACATAATATTAGCTTCTTGTGATAACGTTCCTCATCATAAAGTATATATACTCAACCTACTTCTTTTAACGCCGCCGTGTTTTCATATTCTGGCATCCATTTCCTCAATTCTATTCGCACCTCTTCATCACTTAATACTGGCGTGTCTTTCAACCAATCAACTAGCGCCGATAACCATTCTTCATCAACTTGACGTGCCTGAGCAATACGTAACTTAGTATGCGGTGTTGGCAATGTATTTTCACTATCTGCCAGCAATTCTTCATATAGTTTCTCTCCAGGCCGCAACCCAGTATATACAATAGGAATATCGTCTTCACCCAAGCCAGACAAGCGTATTAGGTCACTTGCAAGATCAACAATTCTGACAGGCTCCCCCATATCCAGGACAAAAATCTCTCCACCACCTTCTGCACCACCCATCAAGCCAGCCTGCAGAACAAGCTGTGCAGCTTCCTGGATGGACATAAAATAACGCGTCATACCCGGGTGTGTAACCGTTATTGGGCCACCATCCGCAATTTGTTGGCGAAACTTTGGAATTACACTACCTGTACTACCGAGCACATTACCAAAACGCACCATTACGAAACATGTTTTAAGAATTTTTCTATTTTCGCTATCCTTCATGGAATGAACAACGTGTTGCTGTAAGGCTTGGCATACCATTTCAGCTAGGCGCTTACTAATACCCATAATATTAATAGGATTTACTGCTTTATCCGTAGAAACCAGAACAAATTTTTCTATCCCAAAGTCAATAGCCGTACGCGCTAATACATAAGTTCCCATGACATTATTCTGTACAGCTTGCCAAGCATTGTCCTGCTCCATTAATGGCACATGCTTGTAGGCTGCTGCATGAAAAACCACAGACGGATGAAATGCTGTAAATAATTGTTTCAGTCTTGCTTCATCTTTAACATCACCAATAACAAACGACATCTCAATCTCAGGAGAACAAAAAGTAAATTCTTCCTGAATGCTATACAACGCAAATTCATTAAGCTCAAAAAACACCAGATGATCTGGCTCAAATGCCATAATTTGCCGACATAACTCTGATCCGATAGATCCACCCGCCCCTGTAACGAAGATTGTTTTATTGGTTAAAAAACTATGCAATCCTTCATCATCTAAAAGTACCGGCGCCCGGCCTAACAAATCGTCCAGCTCAACATCACGTATTTGTGACACCGTTGTTTTACCACTGATCAGATCAACATATGAGGGCACAGTCATAGCCTTTACACCTAATTCCGAACACATTTCGAGTGCATGGCGATGTATCTGACGTGGAACAGATGGAATAGCAATAATGACATGACCCA
>JAOULU010000137.1 GCA_029881855.1 Nitrosomonas sp.
GCGACAAGCCTAGGTAGATACGTTGTGGCAACGGTCCTGAATATATCAGTGGAATACTTGCTGTTTGGGCAAAGAACAATAATATTCTGTTGTAATTTATTCAGCCCGGAAAATCTCAGCAAAATACATATATCGAGCGTTACAATAGAACAGAGCGATATGATTGGTTAAACCATCATTGTTTTGAATCAATCACAGAAGTGCAAGATTATGTGACTAAATGGCTATGGATTTATAATCATGAAAGGCCAACATGACCATTGGAGGAATAACACTAAAACAAAAATTTGATCAATTAGTTCATTAACCTCTACTTTAAATTACTGTTAAAAATGAGTATATTACCTAGTCTTATTGCTTATTTAGATCTGAATGAATTGGTGGTAATTTAATGATGCTGTGAATACCTTAATGATAAGGAATTGGTATGACCGAAAAGTTGTTACGAATTCTATATGTTGAAGATGAGCCAGATATCCAGATGGTGGCAAAGCTATCCCTAGAGTCTATAGGGGGATTTATCGTTAAGGCGTGTAGTTCAGGTGATGAAGCTATACAAAGTGCAGTGGAATTTGAGCCTCAACTTATTTTATTAGATGTTATGATGCCAGGAATGGATGGTCCAACAACGCTAAAGCGGTTGAGAGAAATTCCTCAAATAGCGACAATACCTGTAATATTTATGACGGCCAAAGTTCAACCGGAAGAAATTAAACAATATAAAAATTTAGGCGCGATTAATGTTATTGCTAAACCATTTGACCCCATGACATTAACTGCTGAGATCGAAGAGAGCTGGGAGCATTATAATGACTAATTCAGCAGTTGAATTTGAAGAGAAAATGCGTATTCTCGTAACATCATTTGCGGAAAAATTGCCAGCGAAAATTAATGAAATTGAACTGATGTGGAATCAACTTCAGGTTGAAAGAGATACAGATACATTGGAAGCACTACACCGCCAAGTGCATGGCCTGACAGGTTCTGGTAAAACATTTGGTTTTCCTGAATTAAGTATTGTTGCGCGTGAATTGGAGCAGTTACTCAAAGGCATGGTGCAAAATAATTCATCTGCGGATGAGCAATTAACAGATCAGATACAACAGCGTATATCAGCGTTGAAAATAGCTTCAAAGGAATCCAGAACTGATATTAGTCAAAAAATGATTCAATCGCCTATTGCGGATAATCTAGTTACAGTTTTTACGAATGATTCCAGACTTATCTTTGTGGTTGATGATGATGAAGAAGCTGCTGAGGAACTTGTTCTGCAGCTTAGTTATTATGGTTATGAGGTTGAGGCTTTTAATCAGTTAGATACGTTCCGCGCTGCTATCAATAAGATGCCTAATGCAATCGTTCTGATTGGTGTTGAGTTTCATGAAGATAAGTTGGCTGGCATTAAGGTAATGAGAGAAATTCAAAAAGACCGAGAACATCCCGTACAAGTTATTTTTATTTCGGCATATGACAATTTGAACTATCGTTTGGGTGCAGTGCGGGTGGGTGGTTCTGCCTATTTTACCAAGCCAATTAACTCTTCCGAATTAATAGATCATCTAGACTCAATCACACTACAGCAGGAGCAGGAATCTTATCGTGTATTGATTGTGGATGATAGCTCGGCGGTGTTGGGTTATCATGCCGCCGTACTTGAACAGGCCGGTATGACTGTTAAAAAGGTTCTTAAACCGATGGAAGTCATGGAGACATTGTTAGAGTTTGATCCAGATATTATCTTGATGGATATTTATATGCCAGAATGTAGTGGTATAGAATTGGCAAAAGTAATTCGTCAATTGAATAATTTTGTAAGCATTCCTATTGTATACCTCTCCTCTGAGAATGATTTTAATACCCAGCTTGAGGCCATGAGCTTGGGTGGCGACGATTTCCTGGTTAAACCCATAGATCCGCACCAGCTAGTGTCAGCAGTTACGATGCGTGTGCGTCGTACACGTTTGTTACGCTCCTTTATGGTGCGTGACGGTTTGACGAGCTTATTTAATCATACCTCTATCAAAGAGCAATTAGGGCGAGAAGTGGTCCGTTCAGCAAGATTAAATACACCACTATCATTTGCTATGATTGATATTGATTTTTTTAAGAAAGTTAATGATACCTATGGGCATTCTGCGGGTGATCGGGTTATTAAAAGCATGTCGCGATTATTAAAACAACGCCTACGAGGGACAGATATTATTGGACGATATGGTGGCGAGGAATTTGCTGTTATTTTGATGGATACAGATGCTCCCTCGGCTGCAAAAGTAATAGATGAAATACGCCATGTATTTTCAAGGTTGTTACACTTAAGTGAAAATGAGGAATTTTCGGTTACTTTTAGCTGTGGTATTGCCGATCTTTCTCATTTCCCGGATGAGAAAAGTATCAGTGAGGCGGCGGATAAAGCACTTTATCAGGCTAAGAAGAAAGGCCGTAATCAAGTTGTCATTAATTCAGATTCTGGAGGAGAGGATTGATGTTAATGAGTGCAATTGTGATAGGCGTTTATTTTGTGACTAGATCAGTGGCCCTGGTGCGTAGTTTTCTTGGTGGTAGCATTCTTAATGTTGTTGAAAAGTTTTTTTTGCTGAAATCGGCACGTACTTGAGGGTCAGGATCAATACTGCTGAGTGCCTCTATAACAGCAATACGGGGTACTAAGCCAGCACAGTTAGCAACTTGAATCGAGAGTCCTGGACGTGCATTAAGTTCAATGATCATGGGCCCTTGGTCTCTATCCAACACAATGTCCACCCCCAAATAACCTAATCCAGTCATTTCATAGCAAGCAGCAGCCAGCGGTAATAATTTATCCCAATGAGGGATAGTAAGTTCCGAAAATATTTTTTTGGTATCTGGATGACGTGAAACCGGATTGCCAAACTGAACAGCGTGCAAAGCGCTACCTGTGCCAATATCAATGCCTACACCTACAGCACCCTGATGAAGATTGGCTTTACCGTCTGAGGCATGTGTAGTAAGTCTTAGCATTGCCATGATGGGATACCCCTTCAGCACAATAATACGTAGGTCAGGAATGCCCTCATGGCTATAGTCAGAAAAAATAGGGTCAAGTTGTATGAGTGACTCGATCATCACTGTGTCTGGCTTTCCACCCAGGCTATGTAGCCCACTTAAAATATTGGAAACATGCCGTTTGATATCAGATAAGCGAAGTGAGTCACCACTTGGTTTATAGTAAAAATTATGATCATGTTCGGTAATGACTAGAATTCCTTTTCCACCGCTGCCTGTAACGGGCTTAATAACAAATTGCTTATGAGGCTCGAGTGTTTCTCTGAGTTTTTTAACATCGTGCTGGAAATGCAAGGTGCCGAGGAGCTTTGGGACAGAAATACCTGCTTTTTGAGCAAGCATCTTTGTTTTTAATTTATCATCAACAAGCGGGTATAAATGGCGTGGGTTATATTTGGAGACTAAACCGAAATTTCTTTGGTTCATACCAATAATACCAAAGCTTTTAAGCTTTCTAACGCTTGTTAGTAACATTGCGTCGTTCCAGGGAGTGAAAGCGATATAGCTCAGATAACCGGTAACCCGTGTATTGGCCAAGAATTAGGATGAATGCTAAATTAACCAGCATTAATTCTGGAAAATTGAAGGTGAGATATTCAACAATCCGATTGGTCATAAACAGATAAGCTATAAGTGCGGTTAGCAAACTGCCTGCACCCTGGATGAACACTTCTCTTGGGCCATCTTCTTCCCAAAGCACAGACATACGTTCGATTGTCCAAGCTAAAATAATCATTGGGAAGAAAGTCACAGTCATCGCCTGACTTAGCCCAAGTTTATTGCTGATAATGCTGATACTTGCCATAATGACAATAACCATAATGATCACAGCTGAGATGCGGGCAACAAACAATAGGTTAAGGCGCGATAGATACGATCGAATGAGCAAGCCTGTGCTCACCACAATCAAAAACATAATAATGCCAGTTATTAGCGTTGTTTGAATCAGTGCCAACGCAATAAGAATAGGCATGAATGTGCCGGATGTTCTTATGCCGATAATAAGACGCATAATTACAACGATTAGCGCGCCTATCGGTAGTAGCAGAATCATTTTGAAAGCATTTTGTTGTTCAATGGGCAAACTGTAAATAGAAAAATCGATGAGGCCAGCTTGTTTATTCATACTGCTTCGGACAACAAGGTTTCTCGTGGACTGCACGTTTCTAATAATAGAAAAAGAGACTTTTGAGTTGGTGCCACCGACAACATCTAATAAGGATTGTCCGCCACGTTGCCACATTAAGAAGTTTTCTGGCTTTCCACTATTTCCAGTACTCTGGTCAAATAACAACCATTGTTGGCCATCATGGACTTCTACAAAGTTTGTTAAAGATTGTCGCCGTCTTCCGTCTTCTAAATAAAGTCCACGCACGACGCGTGCACTTATGCCTTCTAATGCTAGCAAGTTAACAATTAAATTTGTTTTATAATCATCGTCGGCATGATCACTGAGTAGCAATCGTTGATTTTGATTTGGTGAGGTGGAATTTAATGTTTTGATTAATTCGCGGGTAAAGATTTCAGCATTGGCTGATTTGGCGCGAACTTGTTCAAGTAATGTAACAGCCGCAGTTTTAAATACCTCATCAAACTCAGGTTGTTTTGGCGTAAGCGGTGGGTCTGTAGGTGGTTGATCAGCTATCCAGTCATTCTCGTAGAGACTCAAACGATAATAGGTTGTTTGTGCGCCTGTGGCGATATTTTTGCTCCATTGTGCGCGGCGTCCTGTAGGCGAAGTTAGTTCACTAAAGCCATAATCTGAGGACGCAAAATCTTCCTCCATAAATGTTAGGTTAGTTTCTTTTGGGGGTAGTGTGAAGGAAACAATGACAGGGTTGCCTTGTGCTATGTAATCAATTTTTGCTTCAATTGTCCAGACGAATTTCTTGTCATCAGGCAATAATGGAAAGCCTAATGCTAAATGTTTATATAAAATGAGGCCTATACCAGTACATAGTATCAAAATAACGATGAAATAAAGTCTAAGCCTGGTTTGCATTATTTACTATTGGGGTCAATTTTTGGGGTAGTATATTCTTTACTCACATCAACGACAGCTAAATCTCGTAAGAGGTTTC
>JAOULU010000138.1 GCA_029881855.1 Nitrosomonas sp.
TCCGTCTCGATAAAGTACTGCAAACTGCACTAATACAATTTCCAGTTTTTTTGGGCTCAGCCCTAAAGCTTTCAACGCACCTTTTACCCGTGCAATATAACCGTGATGATCAGCACCCCAAATATTGATCAGTTGTTCAGAACCACGCTCAAATTTATTTAAATGATAAGCGATATCAGAAGCAAAATAAGTAAACTGCCCATTCTCTCTTTGTACAACCCGATCTTTCTCGTCACCAAATTCAGTTGAACGGAACCAAGTAGCGCCATCTTGTTGATACAAAAAATTCTTCTCATCAAGCAATTGTATTGCATGGGCCACAAGGCCATTATCAAATAATGACTGTTCTGAAAACCAAGTGTCAAACGCTACACCGAATTCCATCAAATCATTACGACACTCACCCAGTTGCTCTGTCAATACAAAGTTGTGAATATATGCATAATCCTCACCTAATATCTTCTTTGTATTGACAATAAGCCGATCTAATTGTTCATCTGTATTAATAGCTGTCTCAAGTATGGTTGCATCCAAACCTTCGAGCAAATTATCCGCTTGATGTACATAACGTACACCGTGCGCTTGCTGTATCAATTGCGCCATAACTTTAACATAGTCACCTTGATAGGCGTTTTCTGGGAATGGCACATGAATATCATTTAATTCTAAGTATCTTAACCAAGTTGAGAGCGCCAAAATATCCATCTGGCGACCAGCATCATTAACATAGTATTCACGCTTTACGGAGAAGCCCGCTGCCATCAAAATATTTGCAAGACTTGCTCCTATTGCAGCCCCTCGCCCATGACCAACATGTAGTGGCCCTGTGGGGTTTGCAGAAACAAATTCCACTTGTATTTTTTTTCCTTGCCCAAATTCACTGGTTCCAAATTTACTACCATTTTTAAATATATATTGCAGATAATCTTGTTTTGCCGCTTGTGTAAGAAACAGATTAATAAATCCTGCACCAGCAATTTCCACTTTTTCCAGATAAGGCGAAGGCGCCATTGCATCAATCACCAAACTCGCAATTTCACGCGGATTCTTTCGCATTGGTTTTGCCAATTGCATAGCGAGATTGCACGAATAGTCGCCATGAGCAGCTTGCTTAGTACGTGCCATCTCAACCTGAAATGACGTGCCCGGCATGGTAACTGTGCTGGCAGCCTGATGTAATAATTCAGAAAAATGGGTTTTAAAGTTTGGTTTGTCTGGCAAATTCATATTGATACTTTTTTACTTTTAAATTGCTTAATTAGATAACAGAAAGTTTAATCATAGACAATGCAGCGCATTAGCAGCATCACTTTTTATCGATGATTTGACGATAGGTTTCAAAAAGGCAAATGCCCGCACTCACTGAAACATTTAGGCTTTCAACACTACCTAACATAGGTATGCGAACAAGCTGATCACAAGTTTCTCGGGTCAACCGGCGCAAACCTTTTCCTTCCGAACCCAACACCCACGCAATCGGGCCTTTAAGGGTGACGTTTATAAGGTCAGTATCTGCATCATCTGAAGTGCCGACAACCCAGATATCTCGCTCTTTCAATTGTCTCAAAGTTCGTGCCAAGTTAGTCACTATGATATAAGGAATCGTATCAGCTGCTCCACTAGCTACCTTATGAACCGTTGCTGTAAGCCCCACTGCTCGATCCTTAGGCGCAATGACAGCATGCACACCAAAGGCATCTGCCACACGCAAACAAGCACCAAGATTATGTGGATCTTGAATACCATCTAAAACCAACAATTTTGCCGGTTCAGTCAACGTATCCAAAACGTCATAAATATCCACATAACTACGTGACGTATCAATTTTTGCTGCCACACCTTGATGGCGGCAGCTACCTGCCATACTTGTAAGCCTCTGAGGCTCAGAAGAAATCAGATGAATTTTCTGAGACTCGGCAAGTTTAATTAAACCACGAATGCGCTGATCACTGCGAGTCGCATCAATATATATTTCTTTTATACTATCGGGATTTTGCCGCAAACGACTGGTGACGGCATGAAAGCCAAAAATAAGGCGGGTACTGGACATTATTCTTTACAGGTAGGAAGGAACATCAATGCGTCAATCGAATATTGTAAAACAATTTTTACTTTTTAAGCGCTTTCTTACGTTTGACTTTAGTTGGTTTTGTATTCTCATCAGCTAATACAAAATCAATTTTGGTGGTTTCCAAATCAACCCGCACCAATTTAATCGTCAGTCTATCGCCAAGACGATATTGCTTACCGCTACGCTCACCTAATAAAACATGTTTACTGGCATCAAAATGAAAATAATCACTGGGCAATTCTGAAATATGCACAAGTCCTTCCACATAGACATTATCCAACGCAACAAATAAACCAAATCCAGTCACACTACTGATCACCCCCTCAAAACACTCTCCGATCCTATCTTGCATATAAAAGCACTTCAGCCATGCCTCTACATCGCGTGTTGCTTCATCTGCACGTCGTTCTGTTTGTGAACAGTGTTTACCCAATGCATGCCAGTCACCAGGGATGTATTTTTTGCCCTTCAGAACAGCTTTTATTGCACGGTGAATAAGTAAATCAGGATAACGCCGTATTGGGGAGGTAAAATGCGTATAGGCATCATAAGCTAAACCAAAATGACCGCTGACTTCAGGGCTGTAATACGCTTGCTGCAAAGATCTTAACATAACCGTTTGCAGTAATTGTGCATCAGGCCTATCTTTAATTTTAAGCAATGTTTGCGCATAATCTTTGGCACCCGGTTTTTTCCCACCACTCAATTGTATGCCAAATTCTTTCAGAAAATTTCGCAACGCATCCAGTTTATCAGGTGAAGGGCTCTCATGAACGCGATAAAGTGTTGTTTGCTCATTTTTTTGCAAAAAATCAGCAGCACAGACATTAGCTGCCAGCATACATTCTTCAATTAATCGGTGTGCTTCATTACGTTGTACGGGCTCAATCTTCTCGATTTTCCCTTGGTCATTAAATAGCATTTGGGTTTCAATGGTCTCAAAATCAATTGCACCACGCCTCTTACGTGCTTTAAGCAACGATTTAAATAGCTTGTAGATTAATTGTATATGTGGCAAAAGTTTGGGATATTGCTTGGCTTCCTGACCTCTTGGGTTATCTAACATTGCAGCAACTTTGTTATATGTCAGACGCGCATGCGAACGCATGATTGCCGGATAAAAAACATAATCAATAACCTCGCCATTTGCTTTGAATTGAATCTCACACACCATACAAAGGCGATTCTTATTCGGATTAAGAGAACACAGATTGTTGGAAAGTACCTCGGGTAACATGGGGATAACACGCCGTGGAAAATAAACCGAATTGCCTCGATTAAATGCCTCTTTATCAATTGCATCAGTGGGTTTCACATAGTGGCTGACATCAGCAATAGCAACATATAACCGATATCCTTTGCCATCTTCACCATTTGATTCACAGTACACAGCGTCATCAAAATCACGGGCTGTTTCATTATCAATTGTAACCAGTGGCAAATGACAAATATCTTTACGACCCACATGTTGTTTTTTTATTACACTAGCAGGGAATTTATCTACAATCTTTTTAACTTCAGATGGAAACTCATAAGGAAGGTCATGTTTGCGCAAAGCAATATCAATTTCCATACCTGGTGAAAAATAATCGCCTAATATCTCAATGACATGACCAATGGGTTGCGTATGCTTATTAGGTTGTTGAATAATCTCTACAATAACAACCTGTCCTGCACTAGCCTTTAAAGCATGTTCCTTAGGTATCAAAATATCCTGGCTAAGACGTTTATTCTCAGCGACCACAAACAAAATACCGTGATCAACATGTAGGCGCCCTACCACCCTAGTATTGGCATTCTCTAGAACTTCTACGATTACACCTTCGCGACGCCCACGCCGATCCAAACCAGTTTCTCGGATTAAGACACGGTCACCATGTAACGCTTTATGCATTTCTTTGGCGCTTAAAAACAGATCACCACTATCATCATCCGGTATCAAAAAACCAAATCCATCCGCATGACCTTGTACCCTACCTTTAATTAAATCCAATTTTTCCATCACGCAAAGATCACCTTTACGATTACGAAAAATCTGACCCTCACGAATCATAGCCGCTAATCTGCGGCTAAACACTTCATATTCTTTCTTGGTAATGCCCAACAAATCCTGCAACATTTTCTCAGCAGTCGGAATACCCTGCTTTTTTAGAATTTGCAAAACAAATTCTCTGCTTGGCAAAGGTGTCTCATAACGTGTTTTTTCCCGTTCTAAATAAGGATCCTGACTGCGTAGTTTTTGATTTTTCTTAATTGACAAAACAGTGATTTCCTATAGAATTACGCGTTTTCCAGCGTCCAGGTTTGGATGCTAGCGCCCAGATGGCGGAATTGGTAGACGCGCATGGTTCAGGTCCATGTGCCTTCGGGTGTGGAGGTTCGAGTCCTCTTCTGGGCACCATGCATGAGAAACAACTTGCTGATATTCAAGCAACTATTAATTTCCATAAGAACTCCTGTACCAAAGACTATACCAATAAAAGAGTTACTGTTGCTTTTTCACGGTCATATTGCTTAAAACCTAAGCAATATACTAGGAAGATTCAATCACAAAGACTTATACCACATTAGCTGACTCAAACATATTACCTATATAAGACCTAAAAGAAAATAAACAAGCACGCTTGAGCCTCACCCAGTACAAAATTTAACCTCACGCCCTACCTCACGCCCTAAATATCCCCACCAAACCCAAAAGCAATAAGATGCTTTAATTTATATCCAGTCTTGGCAAATTCTTCACAATCTTCATTGTTTCAATGACTCACAGTAATCACACGTTGAAATAATTTTAATGGGTAGGATGCATCATGCATGGTTTTGGTTGCCCATAGGCTGGCATCGTTGACGATTCCGCTTTTTTGTCGGTTGTGACTGCTTGACGTTCCATGACCCATTCTAGGGCTGGTTTGCCATTTATCACATAATCACAGGCTTCTATGGATCGGTGGAAACTGAACTCCGATCTTAACAAATTGTATTAATTGAGCTTATACATTTCACATGTTGCATGTTACTACTAAACGATAGTG
>JAOULU010000139.1 GCA_029881855.1 Nitrosomonas sp.
TAAGCATTCCTTATAAATAAAAAATCAATGAGAGACATGCTGGGGCGGGGATGATTTTTTTAGAAAGCTATGGGATTATAATTTTCTTCGTAACAATTAAAGCATTGTGATGGTAAGTGTACCATTCTGAAGGTGATCAATGTCGTGCAAGGGTGTGCTCGAATAAAGGGATCTACTTTCTGTGTAATTAACTGCTAGGTTGAATTAAGACCGATTAGGTTGTATAAAACAGAAACAATTTTACAAGGGGTTATAAATGAAAGAAAAACGAATCTTGAATTTGCTGGTTTTGTTAATTTCAATCCCGTTCTTGTCGGGCTGTTGGCTTGCTGTGGCGGCAGGTGCTGGTGCTTACGGAGGCTATAAAATGAAAGAGAAAGGTTATACCGTTCAAAACCCAATTACCAAAGAGAAAGATGCTGCAAGCAAATCTGATTCTAAGTGATTTTGTTTATTAAAGATCGGTTATTTATTCTTTTTCTCGTCGTCTTCTTTCTGACGAAAGCTTTCGATAATTAATAACGCCGCGCCGATCATGATAGCGGAATCGGCGATATTGAATGCTGGCCAGTGATAGTCACCAACATAGAAATCCAGGAAATCAACAACATGCCCCAGTGTGATTCGGTCGTATAAGTTCCCTATTGCGCCACCTAAGATCAGGCTTAGCGATAAACAAAACAGTTTTTCATCTTTATGTTTATTAAGTAGATAGACAATCAGTATGGAAGCAATTGCAGCAACTCCACTTAAAAACCAACGCTGCCAACCAGATTGTTCGCTCAAAAAGCTGAAAGCCGCGCCTGCATTATAGGTTAGCACTAAGTTAAAGAAACTGGTTACTGGGATGCGCTGGCCAAATTCCATGGTGGATTCAATCCAGAACTTTGTGAACAAATCCAATATTAGTATGACTAGAGCGATACCTAGACTTATGTAGAGCTTCATAACGAGTTATCCATTTTTCTTGCTATTTGTATATCTTTCGGCCGTTGGGTTTGATGATGTTCAATTGTATTTACTCTATCTGATTGTTTATTAAGCAAAGTATCGTTTTTCACCAGCAGCAAAAAGATTCGTTATGCAGCGATTACAAAGTGTAGGATGATCAGTGTTATTGCCAACATCCTGACGATAATGCCAGCAACGCTCACACTTATCATGTGTGCTGGCTATGACAGAAATACTTTCTTGTTGTGGATGACTAACTTGCGTCACGTTGGCTTCTGAGGTAATCAACACAAAGCGTAAATCATCACCAAGCGCATTTAGTAGCACAAAATCTTCACTATTGGCTTGGATATCTACTTTGGCAGCCAGTGAGGATCCGATTTCACCTTGCGCACGGGCATCTTCCAGTTTTTTCAACACTTGCGCACGTAAGGCGCGAATTTTTGTCCAGCGTTGTTGTAGGGCCTGGGTGTCAGGTTGTGCAGGGAATTCGTGCCAGGTGTGTAATAACACACTATCGTTTGTGTCATTAGTAAGTTGTTCCCATACTTCTTCCGCCGTGAAGCTTAGAATGGGAGCGAACAGGCGAACTAAGCTATGCGTAATATGGTGTAGCGCACTTTGTGCTGATCGACGTGGTGTGCCGCTGACGGCTGCTGTATACAGGCGGTCTTTGAGAATATCTAGGTAGAATCCGCCTAAATCTTCAGAGCAGAAATTATGTAATTTGTGCACGGCATGATGAAATTCATAGCGCTCGAAGGTTTGTATTAGGTCCTTCTGAAATACTTCAGTATGCGATAACATGTAGCGATCAATTTCAAGCCAATTTTCCACTGGAATCATATCTGTTTCAGCATTGAAATCCGCAAGGTTAGCCAACAGAAAACGTAGTGTATTACGAATGCGACGATAACTTTCTACAACTCGTTTCAGAATTTCTTCTGAGATAAAGAGTTCGCCGGAATAGTCTGTTGAAGCTACCCATAATCTAAGAATATCCGCGCCGGATGCATTCATGACTTTTTGTGGTGCGATCACGTTACCCTTGGACTTACTCATTTTATGTCCGTTACCATCTACTACAAAGCCATGCGTGAGTAGCGCATCGTAAGGTGCATTGCCATTGATTGTGCAAGCGGTCAGCAGTGATGATTGAAACCAACCGCGATGCTGATCCGAGCCTTCTAAATAAAGATCTGCAGGATATTTGAGTTGTTCGTTGGGTTTGATGACTGTGTCATGTGTGGTGCCCGAATCAAACCAGACATCAAGCGTATCCGTTAGTTTCCTATAATCCTTGGCATCGTCACCCAGTAATTCAGCAGCATCCAGAGAGAACCAAGCCTCAATGCCTTGCTGTTCGACCCTTTGCGCAACTTGTTCTAATAATTCCAATGTGCGGGGGTGGGGAGCATGAGTTTCTTTATGGACAAATAAAGTCATTGGTACGCCCCAATTACGCTGGCGTGAAACACACCAATCAGGACGGTTTTTGATCATGGCTTCTAGCCGCGCTCGGCCCCATGCCGGGTAAAACTCGGTAGTATCAACGGCGTGCATAGCCAATTCACGCAATGTTTTTTTCTGTTCGGATATATTTGTATTATCTTGTCGATTCATACCAATGAACCATTGCGGTGTTGAGCGGAAGATAATAGGTGTTTTATGCCGCCAGCAATGCGGATAACTGTGGTTAATTTTCTCCAGGCCGAATAGATGTTCGCTAGATTTAAGTGTTTCAATCACCACATCATTGGCTTTCCAAACAAATAGTTCACCAACTAACGGTGTGTCAGCCTTAAATTTGCCGTTGCCATCAACCGGACTTTCATTGGGTAAATCATATTGTTGGCCAATAAAATAGTCATCTAAACCATGTGCCGGCGCAGTATGCACCAGGCCGGTACCGGCTTCTAGTGTGACATGCTTGCCACAGATGATCTTAACGCCACGTTCCTCAATGGGGTGATTTAATGGCAAGTGTTCCAGTGCCTGGCCTTTACAAGACGCCAATATTTCGCCAGTTAGTTCAAAGCGTTCTAGACAAATTTGTCTTAGTTCGCTAGCTAAGATTAATAAGCCACGAGGTGTTTTTACCAGGTCGTAGTCAAAATCTGGATGTACGCTGACCGCTTGATTGGCTGGTAATGTCCAGGGCGTGGTAGTCCAGATAATGGCATAGGTAGATGTACCAGAGGGGATGTCTATACCAAAAGCGGCTTGTAGTTGGGGATTGGCGTTTGAGTGGGTTGCAAAGCCGACATCAATGGCAGGTGATGTTTTGTCTTCATATTCAACCTCGGCTTCAGCCAATGCGGAACCGCAATCAATGCACCAATTGACAGGTTTTTGTCCCTGATACAGAAAGCCACTTTTATAAATCTTACCCAGTGCACGAATGATGTCGGCCTCGGTTTGAAAATTCATAGTGAGATAAGCGTTATCCCAATCGCCCAGTACACCAAGGCGGATAAAATCAGCTTTTTGACGCTCGACTTGTTCTTTAGCAAATGCACGACAAAGCGCTCGGACTTTGTCAGCGGGCAAATGCTTGCCGTGTTTTTTTTCAATTTGGTGCTCAATAGGCAAGCCATGGCAATCCCAACCAGGGACATAAGGCGCATCAAAACCAGCCAATGTTTTGCTTTTGATAATTATGTCTTTGAGGATTTTATTTACGGCATGGCCAATATGAATGTCTCCATTGGCATAAGGTGGGCCGTCATGCAATGTAAATTTTGGACGCCCTTTGCTAACATCACGTATTTTCTGGTACAAATCCTTATCTTGCCAGGCTTTCAGCATGTCGGGTTCGCGCTTGGCGAGATTGCCGCGCATCGGAAAAGGTGTATCTAGCAAATTAAGGGTTTTTTTATAATCGGTCATGAAATGTAAATATTATGGATTGTATTGCGCTACGTTGCAGCTCAACTAAACTGTGATCTGAGTGATTTTATCTTATTATTAGCTGGCTTCTAAATTAATCGATAGTTTGTTGAGATAATCTTTTGCTTGTGCGACATCTTTTTCAATTTGTCGAGTGAGTGTGTCTAGATCAATATATTTTTCTTCGTCTCGCAGTTTGTGTAGAAAATTAATTTGTAAGTGAAGACCGTAAATATCTTGGTTAAAATCAAATAAATAAACTTCTAAGACAGGTTTTCCATTTTTCTGTACAGTTGGCCGCACGCCGAGACTGGCCACCCCATAATACAATTTGGATGGGGATGATTTACTTACGCCATTAACTGTGACAACGAAAATGCCTGATAGCGGGAGTCGGTTATGTTTTATATGTATATTGGCTGTAGGAAAGCCAATCTTCTTCCCCAACTTATTACCATGAACAACCCGTCCACTGATGCTATATGATCTTCCAAGGAGCTGTTTAGCAGCTTGAAGGTCGCCACTATCTAGTGCTTGTCGAATACTTGTGCTTGAAACACGTTTGTCATTGTCAATGATGCTAGGCATTTCTACAACTTCAAATCCATTTTGTGTTGAGAGTGCTTGCAACATGGCAAAGTCACCGGCGCGTCGCGCACCAAAACGAAAATCATCACCAACAAGAAGCCAGCGAACCGAAAGTTCCTTGTTTAAGATGTGTGTTATAAATGTTTCCGGGCTGATTTTTGCGAAATTGTAGTTGAAGCGGTATACTCGTACATAATCTACTTCAGATTTTGCTAGTAATTTAAGTTTCTCCCTCAAGCTAGTTAATCGAGTAGGTGCCTGGTCTGGTGCGAGAAATTCTCGCGGATGTGGCTCAAAAGTCATGACACAAGCGGCTATCCCAAGTTTGTTGGCGGCTTCTCTTAGACGGGTAAGTATTGCTTGATGGCCTAAATGTACGCCATCAAAATTACCTATTGTCAACGCGACCGGTGTCTTAGCATGTGTAGAAAATTTACTTCGCCAAATTTGCATGTGCAAGATACCTGAAAATGTCAATTTTAGCTTGTTTAAGGCAAATGGGTCTAGATTGATACCAGGTTAATTCAGTATTTCGATTCTGGATTTTTATTTTCCGGTGTCTTGTATGATCATTTTGGTAGAAGTAAAAACGACGTTAACAGTCACGGAGATCGCATGGGTAAGTCATCAGGTAAAACAAAACAGGATTACGGTTCGGATCCTGTATCTGTTC
>JAOULU010000140.1 GCA_029881855.1 Nitrosomonas sp.
TCTGGTTAATATCCTTAGTCAGGCTTTTAGCTTCCTCGTTAGTAATCTGAAAAGCTTGGCTATCGGCAAGCATAATGTGATTTTGTTCTATGCGTAAATGTACTGGATCGGCATGGATCCAGTAATCTTGATTAGTTTTTACTGCGTCAGAGCAATCGTTGTGAAGCATAATGGGTGCTATAGGCCAGTTTTGTTGTTTTGTAACGTTAAAAGTTTCACATAACCAGGCTTCAATTTCTTGCGGTGGGTTGCATGCCACACTACTTTTGGACAAAAGCTTTTCTAAAGAGGGTAATGGTAGGTCATGATATATCTGATGTTGAGATATATCAGGCCAATTTAAAGCGGGGATCACAAGATGTAGATTCATGGTGGAGGACGGTTGTTAGATAAAATTTGATTTGAGAAAGTGTAACTAATTTAGTTATATAGTCATTTTAAGTGTTTGTATCTGACAAGTACAAGCCTGATAAAGGGGGTATTCTCATTATAGTGGAACGATATGTTAAGACGTATAATGCACGCTTAAAATAGAAGGGTAAGATTTCTTAAATCAATACCTTTTTTGTTTGTAATGAGTCAATATTGTACATCTAGTTGTTTGAATTTATAGTGTTTTAGATGAATATACGCATTCCGTGGGGCCATGTTAGTGTATTGATGGTCTGGATTATAATTTTTGCTGTTGTTTATTTGTATTTTGATGGGCGTCAAGCCCCAAAAGTGGCTGTAGTTAAGGGAGGGTTGGCGCGTGGTGAGGTTGTGATTCCTAGGTCGCGTGATGGCCATTATTATATTCGAGGCGCCATTAATGGGTATCCAATAGATTTTATGGTAGATACTGGTGCGAGCATTGTTTCTGTAAGCCATGAATTTTCTCGATTGGCAAACTTGCCAGGTGGAGCGACGGCTAATTTTTCTACTGCGGGTGGAGTGGTGCAAGGTGAGATTGTGTCGGGTCAGGTTATAGAAGCGGGTGGTATTGCAGTTGCTGGCTTGAGTGTGTCGGTTGGGATTCAGGGTGAAATAGCATTGCTTGGGCAGAATTTCTTACGTCGGGTTGATGTTATTCAGTCTAATGACACGATGATATTACGCGTTAGAATGGAATAGATATCAGTGTTTACATCATTTGTTCTGATAAGACGGGGGTTAAGATTGCATCAATATATTTTGGGTCTGGTACGCATACTAATGCGCTGCAATTATAAGATGATGATAATTAGTAGAGAATACGTGCAATATGAGGTATAGATAGAATATTAAATGAGGAAAAGAGCCTTTTTATATTGATGAAACAAAAAATATACATGCTATATTGTTGTAATAATCAATTGCGTTGAGATGAGTAATAAGTTTGTTAATAAATAAAAATAATGACTGGAAAATATTGGATGGCATCTTAAAGATAAAGAATGTATCTGATATTTAAATTTTGGAGATATTATGTACCAGCATATAAGAGTGCCCTCTGATGGTGAGAAAATTCATGTTAATGATGATTATTCGTTAAATGTGCCAGACAGCCCTATTATTCCTTTCATTGAGGGGGATGGTATTGGCGTTGATATTACGCCAGTTATGCAAAAAGTGGTTGATGCTGCCGTTGATAAAGCTTATGGGGGTCAGCGTAAGATTTCTTGGATGGAAATTTATGCCGGTGAAAAATCAACGCAAGTTTATGGGCCTGATGTGTGGTTGCCCGAGGAAACTTTAAAAGCCGCTAGAGACTATGTTGTTTCAATCAAAGGTCCTTTAACGACTCCGGTTGGTGGGGGCATTCGCTCAATTAACGTGGCATTACGCCAACAATTAGATCTCTATGTATGTTTGCGTCCTGTACGTTATTTTAAAGGTGTGCCTAGCCCTTTGAAGAACCCGGAAAAAACGGATATGGTTATCTTTAGAGAAAATTCTGAGGATATTTATGCAGGTATTGAATGGGAGGCAGGGTCAGAATCATCAAAAAAAGTGATTGATTTCTTGATAGACGAGATGGGTGTTACGAATATTCGTTTTCCGCAGACTTCTGGTATTGGCGTAAAGCCAGTCTCGAGAGAAGGCACCACACGCTTTGTGAGAAAAGCGATTCAATATGCTATAGACAACAAGTGTCAATCGGTTACTTTGGTACACAAGGGAAACATCATGAAATTCACGGAAGGTGCATTTAAGAGCTGGGGTTATGAATTGGCTGCAAAAGAATTTGGTGCTGAACTGTTGGATGGTGGGCCGTGGATGAAGCTACCGGTAGATAAAGGTGGCATTGTTATTAAAGATGTTATTGCTGATGCATTTTTACAACAAATTTTGTTGCGCCCTGAAGAATATGATGTCGTGACAACGCTAAATTTGAATGGCGATTATATTTCTGATGCGTTGGCGGCACAGGTTGGTGGTATTGGTATTGCACCAGGGGCAAATCTTAGTGATTCTGTTGCTATCTTTGAGGCAACGCATGGCACGGCACCAAAATATGCAGGAAAAGATCAGGTGAATCCAGGCTCAATGATCTTATCAGCAGAAATGATGTTGAGACACTTAGGTTGGGTGGAGGCTGCCGGGTTAATTATCAAAGCGATGGAGAAAACAATTCAGGATAAGATTGTTACGTATGATTTTGCAAGATTAATGGCTGGAGCAGAAAAGGTTACTTGCTCGGCTTTTGGTGATGCACTGATTAAGCGTATGGGATAAAATAAATGCCCCTTGTTAAAATATAACAAGGGGCTAAATACTTATAATAACGACCTGACTGCGTTTGTTAGTCTACGCCAGTTTTATGAACGAACAGTTAAGTGGATTGGATATTTGAGGCTTGTTTTCCTTTAGGTCCTTGGGTGACATCAAAGCTCACCTTTTGGCCCTCTTTGAGAGTTTTAAAACCAGACATATTGATTGCGGAAAAGTGTGCAAACAAATCTTCGCTACCATCATCAGGAGTAATAAAACCAAAACCTTTTGAATCATTGAACCATTTTACTGTGCCTGTTGCCATTTCTACTTCCTATATTAAGAAACTGGGCCGGAAACCCTAACACTATTTGAAATTCAAGATCGAGACGGATACAGCTGGTGTCGTAGAGTACTTGAAGCCAAACGCCACGTACAGTTTTACGCAAATCCGGTGTTAAAGTCAAGCGGTTACCCTATATTTGTAAATAAGAGTAAGATGAATGTCTCAAGATACTTGAAAATTTTGTCGTAATCGTCAACTATATTGGTAGTGGAAAACACGAAGCGTTTGTGTCTGACTGATGCACTGACCAAAAATTGGCAAGGAATTGTTGTTATGACGGGTGAAAATCCTGATACCGTTATACTTACACAGGGGAAAAATAAATTAAAATCCCCCCCAATGTATAAGATACTATTATTGAATGATGATTTTACACCTATGGAATTTGTGGTAGATGTGTTAAAAATATTTTTTTCTATGAGTCAAGAGCAAGCAACACGAGTTATGATAAAGGTGCATACAGAGGGAGTCGGTGTATGTGGTGTTTATCCATGTGATATTGCAAGCACTAAAGTTGGACAGGTTATTGAATTTGCAAGGAAGAATCAGCACCCATTGAGATGTGTGATGGAGGAGAACTAAAATGATTGCCCCGGATTTAGAAGTCAGCTTACATTTGGCATTTGTGGAATCAAGGCAAAAGCGCCATGAATTCATTACGGTAGAGCACTTGTTATTGGCAATGCTCGATAATGCCAGTGCCGTAGAGGTATTAAATGCTTGTTTGGTAGATATTGAAGATTTGCGGGCAACATTATTGGATCATGTTTCACGTCATACACCAATTATTAATGGTGATGGTGAGGTTGATACGCAGCCTACATTAGGGTTCCAACGTGTTGTTCAGCGGGCAATTTTGCATGTTCAATCATCTGGGAAGAAGGAAGTTAATGGGGCAAATGTATTGGTGGCTATATTTGGTGAAAAGGATTCGCATGCTGTCTATTATTTGCAACAAAAGGGTGTGACTCGCTTGGATATAGTGAATTATATTTCCCATAATATTAAGAAATCGCCACAAGAAAATGATACAAAAGCAGTTAGTGAGAACGAGGTAGAGCAAGAGCAAAACGCTAATAGTGTACTTGAAAACTATACGGTTAATCTTAATGTTTTAGCGTTGACTAATAAAATTGATCCTTTGGTTGGGCGCGATAAGGAGGTTGAGCGGGTTATACAAACACTTTGTCGGCGTCGCAAGAACAACCCGCTGCTAGTGGGTGAAGCGGGTGTGGGTAAAACAGCTATTGCAGAAGGTTTGGCAAAACGGATTGTTGAAGATGATGTGCCGGAGTTGCTGTTAAATTATCAAGTTTACGCTTTGGATATGGGTGCGTTACTAGCGGGAACTAAATATCGGGGTGATTTTGAGCAACGTTTAAAATCAGTATTAAAGCAATTAGTAGATAATTCTGAGACAATTTTATTTGTTGATGAAATTCATACCTTAATTGGTGCTGGTGCAGCTTCTGGCGGCGTTCTTGATGCTTCCAATCTTTTGAAGCCGGTGCTAGGTACTGGCCAACTGAAGTGTATTGGCGCAACAACATATAGCGAATATCGCGGTGTTTTTGAGAAAGACCATGCGTTATCTAGGCGCTTCCAAAAGATTGATGTGCTTGAGCCTAGTATTGATGAAACAGTAGCGATTTTGCGTGGTTTAAAATCGCGTTATGAACTGCATCATAAAGTTAAATACACAATAAGTGCGCTAACCTCTGCTGTAGAGTTATCAGATCGGTATATTAATGATAGGCATTTGCCTGATAAAGCAATTGATGTTATTGATGAAGCGGGTGCGGCGCAACGTATTTTACCAAAATCCAAAAAACGCAAAGTCATTGGTAAAAATGAGATAGAAAATATTGTTGCCAAAATCGCCCGCATTCCACCACAGAATATTTCATACAATGATCGCAATACATTAAAAACATTGGATCGTGATATGAAGGCAGTTGTATTTGGGCAAGATGAAGCCATTAATTCGCTTGCCTCAGCAATCAAGATGGCTAGAAGTGGGCTTGGTAATCCGCAAAAACCAGTTGGCTCATTCCTTTTTTCAGGGCCAACAGGTGTTGGC
>JAOULU010000003.1 GCA_029881855.1 Nitrosomonas sp.
TCCCGTTATTTGAGAGTCAGCATAAGTATGAAAGCGGAACAGGATGGCCAAGTTTCACGCAACCTATTGCCGGACATATGGGAACCAAACATGACTATAAATTAATTATTTTACGTACTGAATATCATTGTGCGCGGTGTGGAGGACATCAGGGTCATGTCTTTAAAGATGGGCCAAAACCACGTGGTGAACGCTGGTGTAACAATGGATTGGCTTTGAAGTTTGTTTTACGAAGTGATGCACTGCCGCCGCTTAGAGGATAATCCAATGTATAGGTTTTATGGTTTTAGAAATCCTCTTATGCTATTTTTTTTGGTTTGTACATTGGTCTCTTGTGGCGTAACTAATAAGCCAACTTTGGAATCAATTGTTGCCGATGAAAATATAGATGTTGCCATTTTTGCGGGTGGTTGTTTTTGGTGTACAGAATCTGATTTTGATAAAGTACCTGGTGTGGTGGCAACAATTTCAGGTTATATTGGTGGAACTGTTGTCAACCCAACCTATGAGCAAGTGGTATCTGGTGGGACCGGGCATGTAGAAGCAGTGCAAGTTTATTATGATACAACGCAGACTGATTTCGCTAAGCTATTGTCGGCCTATTGGTTAACGATTGATCCTGTGGCTGTGGATCGTCAGTTTTGTGATGTTGGTGCACAATATCGTGCGGTTATTTTTTATCGTGATGCGGCACAGCATGCATTGGCAAAGGACTCAAAGAAAACATTAGAAGACTCTGGACAATTTTCTCAGCCGATTACAACAGAAATTCAGTCTGTGTCTGAGTTTTATCCTGCTGAAGATTATCACCAGGATTATTACCTTAAGAATCCGTCACGTTACGAGCGTTACCGTAATAACTGTGGGCGCGATAAACGGTTGATGTCGTTGTGGGGACGAAAACATTAATAACTATTGGGGGATGAAAAATTGTACAAGACCCTTTTAGGAGGGTTAACACCCCAGGAATTTTTGCGTGATTACTGGCAAAAGAAGCCTTTGCTTGTACGTAACGCCATCCCGGGGTTTCAGGGGTTATTAACACGTGATGAATTAATTGATTTAGCATCAGATGAAAATGTGCAGTCACGACTTGTGTGCCAGAAGCAGAAAAAGTGGTTACTTAAGCACGGACCACTGGAAACGCAAGATTTCTCTTGTCTGCCTAAGAACCAATGGACATTACTGGTTCAGGAGGTTAATCATTTTTTGCCTTCAGCGCGTGATCTGCTATTAAAATTTAATTTTATTCCTTATGCGCGTTTGGATGATTTAATGGTGAGTTATGCGCCTAAGGGTGGTGGAATTGGCCCTCATTTTGATTCATATGACGTGTTTTTATTGCAAGGGCAGGGGTCACGTCGTTGGCAGGTATCTACACAACCAGACAAGCGTGAGCTCAACGATGTACCACTAAAAATCCTGCAGAATTTTGACCCAGAGCAAGAATGGTTGTTGGAATCTGGTGATATGTTATATCTGCCGCCGAACTATGCGCATAATGGTGTTGCTGTGAATGATTGTATGACTTATTCAATTGGATTTCGTGCACCCAGTCACCATGAATTAGTCACGCAATTTCTTGTGTACTTACAGGATTATCTTGAAATAGAAGGCTGGTATACCGACCCTAATTTACGATTACAGTCTCATCCAGCAAAAATTAGCCCAACAATGTTGCATCAGACGCAGAAAATACTAAAAAAGATCAAGTGGGAGCGTACTGATATAGAGAATTTTATGGGTATTTATCTGACAGAGCCAAAAACACATGTTTTTTTTAATCCACCCGAGCATCCATTATCTATTCAGAAATTTGTGCAACAAGTAGAAAAAGGAGGTGTAGAGCTTAACTTAAAAAGCCGAATGCTTATTGGGGATGATGGTGCTATTTTTTTAAATGGCGAGTTTTTTGGTGTTGGAATTGACACCTACCAAAACTTAACTCAGTTGGCTAATGAGCAAATATTATATGCGCAGTATCAGCTGAATAAAGAAACTAGAAAAATCCTTTATCAATGGTACCTTAGTGGTTATATTGAACTTTCTGGTTAAATAAATTGTATCCGACTCCAGAGAATTTATCGTGAAATTTTCTGGACAGTAATATTTTATTCTGGTATTAAGGTTATGGTCTTTCTGATTTTGAATGGCCGAAGAGCTGTTTTACATAATTTAATTCGTCATAATTTTTTAAAAAATATAGGAGATTTTTAACATGAAATATTCTCTGTTTATTGCAGTACTGTTCGCGTTGTTTTTAGTTGGTTGTGGTGGTGATGGAGGAAAACCCGGTCAATATCCACCAAGCTTGTACCAAGATGAAGATGGTGAAAGGCTGGGAGCTCCCGCTGGTCAGAAATAATTGGTTGATTAACTAATTAACCGGCTCTTATCAGTTTATGAATATTGAAACAAAAAAACCTTGTGGTTTTTTGGTCGCAGATATTTTATTCTGGTACTAAGGGTCTTTCTGATAAAAAACCGCCCATAAATGGGCGGTTTTTTATCGTCTTAAATATTCGAATAGAATACTATTTGGTGTTACTTGGCTTCCTGAGTGTATACATCGAATGTTAGATGGGATATCTGATTTTACAAGTCAATAAATTGGCTTGATAAGGAAAAAAATATACTGTCAGGATTGATGAAGGGTATAGATAGGAATGAAGGGTATAGATAGGAAATTATGTTCTGGCACAGTTTTCTTGAAATGATTTATACTTGTCTAGCAATTTTAGCTTTGTCAATCTAGTTTTTCGTAACGATAGGCTGAATTCGTAATACTTTGCTTCGTCTTAAGAATTTTTAATATAAGGAAATTTACATAATGAAACTTACTTTTCTGGCTATTGCCTTGTTAGCTTTAACGATAACAGCATGTGGTGGCCCTGGTGGTCAAGCATTGCCGGTAACGGAACAAGAGAACTACGAAAGAGAGATTGCTGGTGAGTAGGCACTCTGGGTGGTACAAGGGTTAATTTGTTATTGCTTCTTCTATAGTGTCGGTACCAAGATTTACCCAGCATGAAGTAAGAAACCGTCATAAAAGGCGGTTTTTTTACTTGCGAAAATGTTTATTGCAAACGGATATAAAAATCTTTTTATTTAAGTTGTTCGTGTAATAACTTAAGGATACGTATAGAAATACTGGTTTTTACCGTTGTATGATCTTCATTAAGTACGGTTACTATACTGCTACGAGCATCAGTTTCATCGACTTGTATAAGGTATTTGTCTGCTTTTATATCTTCGTCATCTTTGTCTAGCCAGAACATAAATCTTGATAGCAGGCCGTCATCATCACCGGTTTTATAACTGTCTTTTTCTGGGTCGACATAACGTACAAAATAAATACCTTCAGTTCTATCTCTATCTTCAACAGTAAAACCAATACGATCAAGTGCTAGCCCAACACGACGCCATGCCCGGTCAAATGCTTCGTTTACAATAAGTGTCTTCCCTGTTTCACGATCATCAATATATGCGCGTTCATGAATCATGTTATTGACCGTTTCTAGTTCTAATTTGGCACGTTTTTCCTCTACGCCAAAACGAATCATCAAACGAGATAGCATTTCTGCCTCAAGATCTGGGTCTGCAGGACGTGGCTGCCAAATTGTGCGTTGGGCGCTTCCTTTAGTCAGTATTTCATCCATGCCACGATGGCTAATGTAGACTTCCGTATTGCCAGCACCGTCACGTTCTAAGCGAGTACGAAATTTGTCGCGTTCAGCAGTCGAATATATGCTGTCTAGGAAGGTAGAGAGAAAATTTCGGATAAAATCTTGGGGTATCCTGGCACGATTCTCTGCCCAGTCAGTCTCCATAATGCCTGCTTCTGGAATTTCATGCTTGATAAGGAAACCTAATTCTTGCCAGAACTCTTTAATGATAGGCCACACAGATTCGGGTGTATGTGGAAGAACTAACCAGCGTTGTGTGCCTGCGCGTTCAATATATACGTTCTGTATTGTTGGCAAGAGAACGGATGAACCAGCCTTTGGTTGAGCGACATTCTCGTTGTTATAGGAAGAAAATGTTGTACTTGAAGCATTGGTATCTGGAATCGCGTAACGATCATCAGTTTCTGGTGTTATTAAATCGGGTGGAACATCCAAAGCGGGCAGCTTTCCAGCTGATTTGTAGTCAATTTGTTTACTTTCTGAAAATATATTACAGCCAGTTAAGGCAAGTATCAATGCTGTATAGAGTAGGGATGATCTCTGCCATCTCATTTTTGACATCTTATTCCTCAGAATCAGAAATATTGGCTAAATGCAGTGCGTCTTTGACAAGCTGGTGATGCTCACTAGATAGTGGTGTCAATGGTAGGCGTATGCCAGAAGAAACAAGCCCCATCTGCGCAACAGCCCACTTCACTGGAATGGGATTAGCTTCGACAAATAAATCAGTATGGAGGCGCAGGAGTTTGTTGTTAATTGCACGAGCTGTATTTAAATCACCTGAAAAAGCCGCAACACACATTTCATGCATCATTTTTGGAGCTACATTAGCAGTAACTGAAATAGTGCCATGACCCCCTAACAGTAATAATGCTAAGGCGCTAATATCGTCGCCACTATATATGAGGAAGTCGGATGGTGCGCGACGTAGTAAATCAGATCCTCGCCCTATGTCTCCCGTTGCGTCTTTTATGCCAATAATATTGGGGATTTGTGCTAACCGTAGTGCTGTGTCATTAGCGATATCTGCTACCGTTCTTCCGGGTACATTGTACAAAATTTGAGGGATGTCTACGGTTTCAGCTATGGCTTTAAAATGTTGGTATAGTCCGTCTTGGGTCGGTTTGTTGTAATAAGGTGCTACCGAAAGACAGGCATCTATCCCCGCGGTTTTTGCATCAATTGTTAAATCAATGGCTTCACGCGTTGAATTCGCACCTGTGCCTGCAATCACAGGTATACGACCAGCAACATGACTAACAGCAGTTTGCATGAGTAAACGATGCTCATCAAAATCAACGGTGGGTGACTCGCCGGTAGTGCCAACCACGACGATACCATCGGATCCTTGTGCTATATGGAAGTCAATAAGAGTGCAAAAGCTCTCTAAGTCTAATACGCCGTCCTCCTTCATAGGCGTGATGAGAGCAACCAAACTACCTTTAAACATAGACCATCTATCCAATGAAAAAACGTATTTTACCCGAAACTTGCATGGTTTAAGTATATTCGCGATATATACCAGCACTTTTATTTCTAAACGATGGGGTTTTTCTCGCCTTGACCGGATACATATGCCCGCCTGAGAAGGCAAGTTTGTTCTTATAATCCGATCATTAATTCGTTTTACTAAATTGCATTAAACCATCGTGATAATCTACAGTTATTGTATCTTTAGCAGCAAAATTACCTTCTAGAATTTCCTTTGCTAATGGGTTTTCAATTTGCGACTGTATTGCACGTTTTAGTGGTCTCGCGCCATAAACAGGATCAAAACCTGTATGGGAAAGTGCAACGAGCGCTTCATCACTCACTTGTAATTTTATCTCTAGTTTTGCTAATTTTGCTTCCAAGTACTTTAGTTGTATTTCTGCAATTGATTGAATATGTTTTTCATCCAAAGCGTGGAAAACAACGACTTCATCTATGCGGTTAATGAATTCTGGCCGGAAATGTGTTTTTACCTCACCCATAACAGCCTGCTTAATGGCAGGATATTCATTTCCAGTCATTTCTTGAATCATTTGTGACCCTAGATTTGATGTCATGACAATAACGGTATTTTTGAAATCAACCGTACGCCCTTGGCCGTCAGTCATGCGACCATCATCCAATACCTGTAGCAGTACGTTAAAAACGTCAGGGTGCGCCTTCTCTACTTCATCTAGAAGAATGACAGAATAAGGTTTTCTGCGCACAATCTCAGTGAGGTAGCCGCCTTCTTCATAGCCCACATAGCCTGGCGGTGCACCAATTAAACGTGCCACAGAGTGTTTTTCCATGAATTCAGACATATCAATGCGAATTAAATGGTCTTCTGAATCAAATAAAAATCCCGCCAATGATTTACATAATTCTGTTTTACCTACGCCAGTTGGGCCCAGAAATAAGAAAGAGCCATAAGGTCTATTTGTGTCAGACAAGCCAGCGCGGGAACGACGGATAGCGTCAGAAATAAGTCGCACCGCTTCATCTTGTCCAATGACTCGTTCATGTAGTTTTTGTTCCATTAATAATAGTTTGTCGCGTTCACCTTGCATCATTTTTGATACAGGAATGCCCGTGGCACGTGACACAACTTCAGCAATTTCTTCCGCACCGACTTGCGTGCGCAAAAGCTTTGGTTGGCTAGATGGTGTATTAAGCTCAGTTTTATTTTCTTGTTGCTCTTGTTTGTCGAGCTGTGATTTGAGTTGTGCTTCAAGCTGATGTAAGCGTCCATACTGAAGCTCTGAGACTTTTTGCCAGTCACCTTTACGAGTCGCGGCCTCAATGTCCAGTTTGATTTTTTCCATTTCCTCTTTTATCTGCTGAGAACCTTGCACATTTGATTTTTCTGTTTTCCAAATTTCTTCTAGGTCAGCATATTCACGTTCTTTTTGTTTAATTTCATCTTCAAGTAATTGCAGACGTTTTAACGAAGCTTCGTCTTTTTCTTTTTTGATGGCTTCGCGCTCAATCTTAAGTTGTATTAAACGCCGATCAAGCTTATCCAAAGCTTCTGGTTTAGAATCAATTTCCATACGTATGCGTGCAGCAGCTTCATCAATCAGGTCGATGGCTTTATCGGGTAGAAAACGATCCGTAATGTAGCGATTCGACAATTCTGCGGCTGCAACAATGGCTGGGTCGGTAATATCAACACCGTGATGTACTTCGTATTTTTCCTGTAAGCCACGTAAAATGGCTATGGTCGCTTCAACGGTGGGCTCATTAACCAATACTTTCTGGAAGCGTCGCTCTAGTGCGGCATCTTTTTCAATATATTTGCGGTATTCGTCGAGCGTGGTTGCGCCGACACAGTGTAATTCTCCACGTGCCAAGGCTGGTTTTAGCATATTGCCTGCATCCATAGCACCTTCTGCTTTACCTGCACCAACCATTGTGTGGAGTTCATCAATGAACATAATGGTGATACCTTCATCCTGTGCAAGCTCTTTTAGAACAGATTTAAGGCGTTCTTCAAACTCCCCTCTAAATTTAGCACCTGCTAGAAGTGCTGCCATATCTAGAGATAAGACGCGCCTGTTTTTCAAGTTCTCAGGAACTTCACCATTAACAATGCGTTGTGCTAGGCCTTCAACGATAGCAGTTTTACCGACACCGGGTTCGCCAATTAGAACGGGGTTGTTTTTAGTGCGTCGTTGTAAGACTTGGATAGCACGGCGAATTTCATCATCGCGTCCTATAACAGGATCAAGCTTGCCTTGGCGTGCATGCTCGGTTAAATCCAGGGTGTATTTCTTTAATGCTTCACGACTGCTCTCAGCTTCAGGGCTATTAACGTTCTCTCCACCACGTACGGTATTGATAGCCTTTTCTAATGCTGCATAATTAGCCCCATATTTTTTAAGTATTTCACCTGCCTCGCCTTTGTCTTTAAGCATTGCCAGCAAGAACATTTCTGAGGCAATAAATTGATCCTTTCTTTTTTGTGCTTCTTTATCAGCCAAATTAAATAGATTTCCTGTGTTTCGGGAAATATTGATTTCTCCAGCTGGGTCTTCAACCTTAGGTAAGCTTTGCAGGTTTTTCTTTAATGCATCTTGGAGAGGGGAAATATTTGTGCCAGCTCGTTGCAATAATGAAGTTGTCCCGCCGTCTGCTTGTTGTAATAGTGCTAATAGAAGGTGTTGTGGTTCAATAGTTGCATGATCTAGACCAACGGCAATACTTTGCGCATCAGCAAAGGCTTGTTGGAATTTCGTGGTCAATTTGTCAAAACGCATTAGATACTCCCGTAGGTGATAATTGATACCTAAGTGGGGGGAGCAATTTAGAATTTCAAGTGTGAGCTACTTTATTACCCTAATTCTTCTTTTCTTATTAATTGGCATTGTGCGCTTTTGTATTTCATGTTCTATATCTACAGTAGAGAGTGGCTTGTTAAAATAATAGCCTTGGTAACGTGTACATCCTTTTTGCATTAGTATGTTTAATTGCTCTGATGTTTCAATGCCTTCTGCAACAACATTTAGTTTTAAACTTTTGGCCATAGCAATAATGGCCGCGACAATTGCATCGTCACTTGAATTGGTGGTGATGTCTTGTGTAAATGAGCGATCTATCTTCAGTGTATTAATCGGGAAGCGTTTTAAATAGGTGAGGCTAGAATATCCAGTACCAAAATCATCAATAGAAATCTGGATGCCCATTTTGTTTAATTTGTTTAATGTCACAACTACTTTTTCAACATTATCAATCAGTGTTGATTCAGTTATTTCCAAAGTGATACTTTGTGCAGCCACGCCGGTTTCATCTAAGGTATGCTTTATTTTGTTAACTAATTCACTATCACGGAATTGACGTGCAGAGAGATTAATAGCTAGTCTCGGTAAGTCATAACCTTTGTTTTGCCAAGTTTTAATTTGCTCACAAGCAGTTTTAATTACCCATTCCCCAATGGGTATAATTAGTGCGGTTTCTTCGGCCAAGGAAATAAATTTTTGCGGTGAAATCAATTTGTGTTTAGGATGATCCCAACGTAGCAAAACTTCAATGCTATCGAGTTTACCGCTAGGCATACTAACCACTGGTTGATAAAACAAAATTAGCTCATTACGTTCCAGTGCATAACGTAGATCAATGCCTAAATTATGCCTTTCATGCACTGATTTATTCAGTGACTTAGTGAAAAACTGAATATTATTACGACCACTTTTTTTGGCATGGTACATTGCTACATCACTATGTTTCATCAGTGTTTCGGCATCCATTCCGTCATCAGGGAAAACAGCAATACCAATGCTACCGCCGATGTGTAGTTCTTCCTTCTCGATATAAAAGGGTTTTGATAATTCAGCCAATATTTTTTGAGCCACCATACCTGTATCAAGCACATTGGCAGTTTGTATGACAATAATAAATTCATCGCCTCCTTGGCGGGCAACAGTATCATCATTTCGTACACATGCAATCAGCCGTTTTGCAACTTCTTGTAGTAAAAGATCGCCGGTATCATGGCCCAGAGTGTCATTAATATTTTTAAAATGATCCAGATCTAGGAACAGTACCGCGATATGTGTTTGGTTGTTGCGATGATCATGTGCAATGACTTGTTCTATACGGTCTTGTAGTAAGCGTCGATTGGGTAAATTTGTTAGGGCATCATGTGTTGCCATCTCAAGAATGCATTGCTCTGCTGTTTTGCGTTCAAGATACCTACCCAAGTCGTTGGCTATTGTATCTAGAAGGTTTTGTTCTAGAGGTAATAAAAAAGGTTTGTTTCGGAGGTACTGTACCTGTATTTGGCCACGGCATTTTCCATTAGCGAGGATATCTGTTTGTATTTTGTGTGTAACATGATCTTGATATTTATTGCATGTAAATCGCTTATTATCAATGTCAATTGCAGCAGCAGCAATTTTAGGAAATTGCATACTTTGGATAATGTGATGCAATAAATTAGAGCAGAGCTCCTCAACACTCAAATTTAGCGTTAATTCTTGCCTTATGGCTTGTAGGCAAATGCTTTCTTTTAGTTGTTCTTTAAGTTCAAGGTCTCTTTGTTGATGTGTAGTAATATCAACACGAACAGACAAATAGCGTTCAATTTTCCCATTTATATTCAGTATAGGAACAATTGTTGAATCAACCCAATACAATGTGCCATTCTTCTTTTTATTACAGACTGTCTTATGCCAAGTTTCGCCTTTTGAGATGGTTGCCCACATCTTTTTAAAAAATGATTTTGAATGCTGGCCTGAGTTTAATATATGATGATCCTGCCCAATTAATTCATCTTTTTTGAAGCCACTGACTTCACAAAATTTTTCATTAGCATGTAGAATTTTACCTTTACGATCAGCCACTGAAATCAGCGCTAGTTTTCCAATAGCGTTAATGTAGGCAGTTAATTCGGACGAGACTCTTTCTGCTTTAATTTTTTCTTGCAATAAATCTTTTTTTGAGTCGATCAACTGACGTACCAGTGGTGAGATTTGCCAATGTAATAATAGAATGCCGCTGATAATAAGTAAGCCAAGATATAGCAAGATTTGATGCATTCGTGCTGTAATGGGCTGATACAGTTCTGCTTGATCAATTTTAAGAACCGTGCCAAGGCCATAAGCCATAGGAGAGTGAGCTGCGGCAACGTATTCCTGTCGGTAATCTTTTGCAAAACGAATGCCCTTGACGCCATTTAAAGAAAAATGCATAGGTAATGGCTCATCTGAGATGATACGTTGTACACGTTTGAATTCATTGCCACTGATGCCGCGCAAAAAACAATCCATATCAATATCGTGCCCACTAACAGGCTTGCAAAGCATGAAATCACCTGTTTTACCTACTAGACTGGTTTCTGTATAAAAATTTGTAAGTATGGGTAGAGGTTGTTCGGTTACGATTCGTCCAATATTTTGGTTGTTTGGGTCATAGATTTTGTTCGAAGTTCGTAAGATAAACTGCTTGTCCCATAATAAAAATGACTCTACATTTGAATTAGTATCTAGTTGTACAAGAAGCGTTGGATTCCGAGGATTGTCGCTAGTATCTATGAGCTTACTTTCTGTATGATCGTAGATTTCTATTCTGGTGAATTGATTTCCAAGTAGGTTTATGGCTGTCTGGTGAAGCCCTGTTATTTCATTCTCTGTTGTCAGACCGTTTTGAATGATTTGTAGTTCTTTTTGTAGGAATAAGCCCTTAGATGTGGAGTCTGCCTTGGTTAATGCGCTATGAATTTGCCATTCGAATGAAGCAATAGTGTTATCTAGTGACACAATTAAGCTTTTGATGAGCGTTGATTCTTCATGCTTTTTCATGACGTTAAACACGGTCAGGCCAGATAATAAGATTGTGATTATCAGAATTATCGCACCTATGAGACCGATTCGGTGACCGTCATTTTTAAAAGAAAAGTGTGTTCTTTGCATTTAAGCGGGGAGTTGAATAAAGTTTCTAATTAGAAACCAGAAACTTTGTATGTTATTTATTTATTTAATAATTATCGGTCAGGGGAGGTAATTCTTGAGGTAAAAAAGATGGGATTTATACTATTTATCTATATAGTAAATTTATAAAGAGTGCCGATTAATTCCAGATTAACGGGGTAATAACTAGGATTGATTTATATTGAAATATAACCATCTGATTAATTGGTTGTTTCTGGGTAAGGATACAAAATATTAAGCGCCACACTTTTTCCGGCAGTTTCGACAATGCGTACATGTTCACGTTTCAATTCACGCGCATGGCGTAGGCCGCAAGAATGGGCGATCATGTTAATTTCCTTGTTAACATTCTTGGCATAGTTGGCAACACGTAAATATTTTTCTTCTACAACTAAGCCGTTTTGTAAGCGAGGATCATGTGTAGTGATACCTGTTGGACAGGTGTTGAGATGGCAGCGTAGTGCTTGAATACAACCGAGAGAAAACATGAAACCGCGTGCGGTATTAACAAAATCGGCACCTGCGCAGAGCGCCCATGCACCATCTGCTGAGGTTACCAATTTTCCGGCGGCAATAACACGGATACGTTTTTTTAAATTGGATTCCAGTAACGAATCAACAACACGTGGTAGTGCTTCTGTAATCGGTAAGCTGACATGATCAAATAATGTTTGTGGTGCAGCGCCGCTACCTCCTTCACCGCCGTCAATGGTAATAAAGTCGGGTGCGTATTCTAGGCCGCGCTTTGTGATTATTTCACATAGCTCATTGATAAAATGCCAACCACCAATTGCGGTTTTAATACCAACCGGACGTCCAGTTAATTCCCGAATATAGTGAATTTTGTCGAGTAACTCATCAATATTATCTATATCTTGGTGGCGATTAGGGCTAATTGAGTCCTGATGAGCGGGAATGCCACGTATGTTAGCGATCTCATGATCAATCTTACTACCAGGTAACATTCCACCTTTACCTGGTTTGGCACCTTGTGAGAGTTTTATTTCAAAAGCTTTAACTATCTTTCCTAATTCTTTCGCACGTTTTGGTGAAAAGTTGCCGTTCTCATCGCGGATGCCATATTTTGCTGTACCGATTTGCATTATCAAATCGCATTCGCCTTCCTGGTGATAAGGGGATAGTCCACCTTCGCCAGTATTTAACCAGCACCCTGCCTGTGCTGCGCCAAGTGACAATGCGCGAACAGCAGGCTTAGAAATCGCGCCATAGCTCATCCCACTGATATTGATAATAGATTTGGCTTTAAATGGATGCGAACAATAGCCTTCGCCAATAATAAGCGGTGGTGTTGGTAGCTGGTCCTCTTCCAAAATGGGGAAAGCGGCGTTGACAAAAATAATTGAGCCAGGTTGTCGTAAGTCATTGGTTGAGCCGAAACCAATTAAACTGCCTTTATTCTTGGCATTTTTATATATCCAACCACGCGTTGCGCGATTGAAGGGCATTTCATCCCTATCATTAGCGAAAAAATATTGTCGGAAATATTTTCCCTGCCGCTCAAAGATAAATCGTAAACGACCTATTACCGGGTAGTTGCGTAATACAGAATGTTTTTTTTGTGTTACATCCTGGATAAACCACAGTACGATTATGCCAATGATGACCAGCCCCAACATCGTGGCAACACTATAGACAACTAAATCCATTGCGTTAAACATACGAGGTCCACCTCCCTTGATGTGCTTGGGTAAGGATATACTAACTGCCTAAATAGTGTAAGTGAATGCATTGATCTGTAGATCAGTTTTTTGCGAAGAACAAAGTAATTAAGTGGATAAAGGTAATAATTTATACTATGGCTTTATCGGACAATGGGTTTTAAGGTTGAGAAAATTGAAAGATTTAGATGAAGAAATAAAAAGAAATATTAAACTGGCGCTGACTGAAGATATGGGTGCAGGTGATCTGACCGCTTCATTGATCCCCGATAAAGTGGTGCTAACTGCAAATATAGTGTGTAGAGAACATGCAATATTATGTGGTACACAATGGTTTGATGCTTGTTTTGAGGCATTACAACCGGCTTTACAGATTAATTGGTTCGTCAAAGATGGTGATGCGATTAAGCCAGCACAGAAATTATGCACAGTGAATGGAAACGCACGCATTTTGTTATCGGCAGAGCGGCCTGCACTGAATTTCTTGCAGATGTTATCAGCAGTGTCCACACAGACAAGACGTTTTGTGGACGCGGTGGCTGGAACCAATGTTGCCATTGTTGACACCAGAAAGACCTTGCCGGGATTACGGCGGGCTCAAAAGTATGCCGTGAAATGTGGTGGTGGCGTTAATCATCGCTTGGGCTTGTATGATGGTATTCTGATTAAAGAGAATCATATTATGGCGGCAGGTGGTATCGATTCTGCTTTAAAAAAAGCGCAGCAAGTTGCATTGCCCGATATGTTTATTCAAATTGAAGTAGAATCCTTGCAAGAATTACAGGCCGCGCTGACAGCTGGCGCTAAGATGATTCTGCTGGATAATTTTACGCTAGATCAGTTGCGAGATGCGGTGAAACTTACCCGTCAGCAATCTGGAGAACCTGTAATATTAGAAGCATCAGGTAATATAACATTGGAAAATGTGCGTCAGGTGGCACAAACGGGTATAGATAGGATTTCTATTGGCAGTCTGACCAAAGATATTAAAGCAATAGATTTATCAATGCTTTTTTGATCTTAGTTTAGATTCATTTAAGTGATTGGCGCATCATGCAACTCAGTTTTACTGAGTTATAAGTGAGGATATATGATTACAAAACACATTGATTACCAAGACGGGAATACTGCATTAGAAGGCTATCTAGCCTACAACGAAACGGATGCGACAAAGCCGGCTGTACTAATTGCGCATGATTGGAGTGGACGGCGTGAATTTGCCTGTAGGGCGGCTGAACGGGTAGCTGAAATGGGTTATGTGGGCTTTGCATTGGACATGTACGGGAAAGGTATTTTTGGTGCAGATGGCGATGTAGAAGGCAATGGCGCGTTAATGGGGCCTTTTGCCACAGATCGTGTTTTGCTTAGGCGGCGTATTAATGCAGCGTTGCAAGCTGTACGTCAATTACCGCAAGTGGATTCATCACGCGTTGCTGCAATGGGATATTGTTTTGGCGGTATGTGTACACTTGAATTGGCGCGTTCGGGTGCGGATGTGCAAGGTGTTATTAGTATTCACGGTATTTTTGCGCCGGGCGCAGTTGCGAATGAAAAAATAACGGCAAAGGTGCTGTGCCTGCATGGTCACGATGATCCGATGGTGCCACCGGAGCAAGTACTGGCTTTTGAGACGGAGATGAATGAAGCAGGTGTCGATTGGCAGGTTCATGTATATGGCGGTACGATGCATGCGTTTACCAACCCTGTCGCTAACAACCCGGCTTTCGGCACAGTTTATAAAGAAATTGCTGCTAATCGGGCGTATCAGTCTATTGCTAATTTCCTACAAGAGATTTTTTAGCGTGAGTTAATAGCAATATGATTTTTCCTGTTCTAGGTTCCGCTAGTGTGGTATGAGAACACCATTGTATTTAGTATGTACAATTCATTCTTAACAATGTTTAGGTACTTTTAATTTCTGGCATACAATTCAGGTAAAGTGTTGTTGCTGCCAGATTTTTGTTGATGTTGCGGCAGCTTAGAAAGTAGCTTTGCAAGTTCCCGGCCATCCCAATTTTTATTGTCGCTCTGATACAGCATACGATCGAGTGTTGTTAAAGCTGCGCTGATTGCTGGATTATTAAGACGCGATGCAATGTCCTCAAGACCCTTGGGCGGTGTTTCGGGCCAATGGATAGTCGTCCATTGAAGTAAGTAGTGGCGTGCTTGTCGTGCATTATTGGCTTGGCAGGCAGATAAAAAAAGTTTTCTGGCTTTACGACTGTTTTTCGACCCTTGGTTCGGTGTTTTTAGCTCATTAGTGTGTTTATGAGAAGAATGCCGTCTGAGCCACCATAGTCCCAGGGTGATAAGCCAGAGTGTAGCAAAGACAAGGCTCATCCAGAACCAACCGTTTTTATTAAGGGGTGATATGGAAACGTTAGTAGTGTCTTTAGCCCGCAAGAAATTTTCCATATCATCGAGTTGTGCCGCTGGGTCAATTGGTTGAGTCACAGCACTTTGTGATGGATTAGTCGCAGGAATGACTTTAATGCTTCGTTCTGGAAGTGTGGCTATGCGCTCTTGGTTTGTTTGTGTATCCCACCAATGTAGAATAAATTCGGGCAGTGTATAGTCTCCAGGTTGTGTGGGCATATAGGCCAGGCGCAGGGTTTTCTCTCCCTGGATATTACGGGGTAGTTTTTGCGTATTAGATTGCGCACGATCAGGATATAGCTTAAAGCCGTCAATATCCACAAATTGCAAATCAGGTAATTGTTCACCTGTGACCCCTAATGCTTGAATGGTGATATTGCGGGTCAGTGGGTCGCCAACGGTGATTTGACCATCATTGGGTTGCCAGTCTTCCAATAATTCAACAGATTCTGCGGGTAGCCAAATCTGCGATTTACTTTGATCCGGGCGTGCTTGTACTTCGAGCATGACCGCATCACCACGTAATCTAATGGGGCGGTTATTGGTAAACACTCTGTTGAAAAAAGGATCTTGTCGAGAATTGTTTTCTGGGATTTGTGCATTCAATACGGGTGCTGGGATGAGCAAATTGCCACTGGTTTGAGGAAATATCATAAATTCCCGTTCAATGACATGATAGGATTTACCGTCATGCATAGCCTGGTATTCGCGATCGTCTCCCAGTCGTTGCACTAATGCGTTTTCGAGTTCGGGTTCAGTTAAGCTGCCTTGTACTAATTGTACGGAAAAAAATACGCGTATAGTATAGCGCACCATGCTTTGCACATAAGGGTTTGTTTTATCGACTTCTGTTTCTATGAAGACGGGAATATTTGCATCTGGATCTGATCCAGTAGAAGCATCATTGACCTGTAAAATAAGCGTGGGCGTTTGTTCACCATTAATTGTTAGCGATGGAATGATTAATTCCCCGCTACGTTTAGGGGTTAGAGAAAGTGTCCAGGTCGTGCGTGAGTCTACTCTACCATTGACAATATTTACACGACTTCCACTTATCATGCCCAAGATATCAAAATCTTCGTTTAAGGCTTGTGTCTCTGGCATTTCTGAGACCTGACCAGAGGCTTCAATGATGAGCTGAACGGCTTCACCTTCAATGATTTGGTTACGATCCAAATGAGCAGTCAGTGTTGCATTGGCTTGTAGTGGAACAATACAAAGTAACGAAACTATAAATATTAAGGCGAAATATTTTAATGTTTTCATTGTTGTTTTCGTTGTAAGTGTTCCAGCATAAATTTCCGGCGTAGCAACCCAGAAGGGTCTTCAGGAATTTGTCTGAGCCATTGTTCTAGTGCAATATCTTCTTCACTTGGTAAGGGGGTGTTTTGGTCGTTTGCGACAGATGCGTCAGCTATGTCAGGTTTAGCGGTGTCAAGCTGTTCATTCTCAGATTGTTGTTCGGTAGAATCATCTGGTATAGCATGCTGTTCATCCATTGGCTGTGGGTCTGATTGTTCGTGTTCAGAGTTTTCCTCACTAGACTGTGCGCTGTCTTCTTGCTGTTGTGTGGCATCATCTGAATGATCATTATTTTCTGCCGATTGCGCGTCAGAAGGCTGGCTTGAATCTTTGTCTTTATCGCTGTTCTCTTTTGCATTGTCATCACCCTGTTGCGAAGATTCATCATTCTGAGATTGCTGCTGTTGTTGTAATTTTTCCAGTAGCTCGAGATTGGCTTTTGCATCTTTATGGTTGGGTTTTTGTTGCAAAACTTCACGGTAGGCAGCCATAGCTTGCTCTAATTCACCTGTACGTGCCAAGGCGTTACCCTGGTTATATTTGGCTTCAATACTACTTGATTCAGCAAATGCTTGTGCGGCACTCTTGTAATCCCCAGTTTCGTAGAGCGACATACCGCGCCAATTGGGATTACGAAATTGTTGCGCAGCTGTATGCGGATCACCTTGTTGTAAGCTTTTTTCTGCTTGCTGATCAGAGCGTAGCCATAAGTCCTGCCAACCGAAAGCATACGCTGGCGGCGGTGTAATGAATAAAACGACAAATCCCATCAGCCAGCCACGTCGAAATCCCAGCGCAGCAAAGAACAAGAGCAATGGTAGCAGCCAGGTGCCATGTTCAAACCAACGCTCCACGCTACCAGTTTCTATTTTATCAAATGTATGGGTTACCGTGATATCAGGTAGCAGGCGGTTTAAATCCAACTCATCAGTCGTCATTAAACTGAATACGCCACCACCCGCACGCGCAAGTTCTTGCAAGGGGGCGGAATTAAAGCGCACAAATTCAGTAATATCATTGTGACGTATCGTGCCACCTTGTTCTGTACCTATACCCAGTATCGAGAGTCGGTATCCTTGCTCATGTAGTCTGCGAGCTTGTGTCAGAGCTGCGGCTGGATCGGATATACCATCGGATATGAGTAAAATCTCGCCTTGCCTGAGACCTGTTAGATTAAGTAAGTCGCCAGCTATTTGTAGTGCGGGTGTGCCGGCATCACCCTTTGCAGGCATAATTTCTGTATTTAACGCTGTGATCAGATTCTTGATGGTTTCATTGTCTTCAGTTAACGGTGTGACAACATGTGCTTCACCAGAAAATACTACTAGTCCGGTACGTCCCTCGGTGGATCGTGCCAAAATATCCATGATTTTAAAACGTGCACGTTCGAGGCGAGATGGCGATATATCATTGGCATTCATTGATGGGGATAAGTCGAGTATTACAACGCGTGACATTTGTGATCGCCAGACTTGTTCTGGCTGGCGTTCCCATACGGGTCCAGCTAGAATGAAAATGGTTAACAGCCAAGCACTAGCCAGTATGACTAGCGGCAGGCGAGTCTTTTTTCCTGGTGATTCCAACCATAATGGTGTGAGTAATTGTTGCTCAAAGACGCTGTTCCAAGCTGTACCAGAAGATTGTTTGCGCCAGAGTGCGATGAACAGCCATAGTGCTGGAATTAATGCCAGAAACCATAAGGGTCGTAAAAAATGAAACTCGGTCATAATCTAAGCTATTTTCCACCAACGCACAGCTAATAGGAAGCTGCTTATTAATGCAAGACCCAGTGGCCAGACAAAAAGTTCAGTGGTTGGGCGCACGACTCGATTGCCTTTCATAGTCGGCTCCAGTTGGTCTAATTGATGATAAATAGCTTTTAATGTGTCCCGATCGGTGGCACGAAAATATTGCCCGCCAGTAGCATTCGCTATCATTTTAAGTGTTTCTTCATCGAGGTCAGCTGCCGGGTCAACCATACGCATACCAAAGAAACCGCCGACTTGTCTGGGTTCACCGCCTACACCAATGGTGTACACTCGTAAGCCTTGTTGTGCAGCAAGCTCGGCTGCTTTGCGGGGTTGTACATGTCCCGCGTTATTAGCGCCGTCTGTCAGCAGTATTAGAACAGTTTCTCCGCTGGCATTTTGTAATCGTTTTAAAGCCATGCCAATGGCGTCGCCAATGGCGGTTTCCCTGCCAGCAATGCCAATAACCGTATCTTGTAACAAACTAGCTACCGTTGTGTGATCAAAAGTCAAAGGGGTTTGCAAATATGCTTCAGTGCCAAACAAAATCAGACCAATACGATCACCTTTGCGGCGTCGAATAAATTCTCCGGCGACTTGTTTCACAACTTCCAAGCGGTTCGTGCGACCATCATCCATATCTGTAATTTCCATACTGCCGGAAACATCTACAGCCAGTAGTAAATTACGCCCACTTTCAGGCAGTTCGGTTTCTTCTCCTAACCATTGGGGTTTTGCGCTCGCAGTAATCAGCAAAAGCCAGCAGAATATGATCCCCCATAAACCGAATGAATGAAGGCGGGTGTGATTCATCGTAGCATTATGTTGGTATGCGGTGATGAAAGGCGCGAATAAGACCCCTTGTTGGATAGATGTTGTTGGCGGCATAAAGCGCCAAAATAACCAGGGTAATGGTAATAACAAAAACATCCAGGGCCAGGCAAAATCAAACATTAGTGTGTTTTTCCAGGACGATTCGTTTTAATCCATTGACGAGTCAATGTGATCAACTCTTTGAATTCTGCCGAGTCCTTTTGATAAGGGCTAGACAATAAAATATGTCCTGGTCCTTCAGAAAACTTTCCATTTCCACCATTGGCATCTAGAAATTTTAGCCAATTTTTGCCGGAGAGAGGAGCAATCGTTGAAT
>JAOULU010000141.1 GCA_029881855.1 Nitrosomonas sp.
CTTTACGGCAACATCGGCACGCACCCCCGAAATCAATTCATTAAAACGCATTTGTATTGGCTGCGTAAACTCATAATTATTACCCGTTACATCTTTCACGGCCATTTCCATAGCGGCGATTAATTCCCGCTTAGTTCGGTATGGTCCTGTCCAATCTTCCTGAGGTTTTAGGATAATAAATACATCTGCCACGCTTGGCGGCATGGGGTCTGTAGCAATTTTTGGTGTCCCTATCTTAGAAAAGACACGCTCAACCTCAGCAAATGTTTTGATCTTTTGCTCCAGTTCATTTTGCATCTCGACAGCTGTTGTTAGACTGGTACCAGGAATACGTATGGCATGTAACGCAATATCCCCCTCATTTAGACTCGGAATAAACTCGCTCCCCATACGCGTTGCCAGTAAGCCGGACAGCATCACAATAACAATCGCGAACGTGATCGTCAGTGCTTTGTTACGCATGACAAATGTTAAAGCTGGCAGATAGACAGTGCGCGCCCATTTCATCACGACACTTTCTTTATCTTCTACTTTGCCAGATAAAAATAATGCGATTGCAGCAGGAACAAACGTTACAGAAAGAATGATTGCGCCTAATAACGCAATAACAACAGTAAAAGCCATCGGGTGGAACATTTTTCCTTCTACACCTGATAAAGCAAAAATCGGGATGTAAACAATCATAATGATCATTTGACCGTAAAGTAATGCCCGCCGTGCTTCTTTAGTTGCAGTAAAGACAACTTTTAGACGCTCTGTAAGCGTTAGTACTCTGCCTAATCTCGCCTGTTCATTTGCTAAATGTCTAACACTATTTTCAACAATAACAATTGCACCATCCACAATAATGCCAAAATCTAATGCACCCAAACTCATTAGATTGGCGCTGATATTATTTGCCACCATACCGCTAAATGTGAACAACATAGATAACGGGATAACCAGTGCAGTAATCAGTGCTGCACGCAAATTACCAAGAAACAGGAAAAGCACCACAATGACCAGTATGGCACCTTCAACTAAATTAGATGAGACAGTCTGGATGGTTTTATCCACCAATGTGGTGCGGTTATAAACGGGTGTCGCTACAATCCCTTCTGGCAAACCTCGGTTAATTTCAATTAATTTTTCAGCTGCTGCTTGTGAAACGATTCGGCTATTTTCTCCAATCAACATGTGAACCGTGCCCAACACCACTTCCTTACCATCTTGAGTTGCTGCGCCACTACGTAGCTCTTTACCGAGCATGACATCCGCTACATCTTTGATACGCACCGGCACACCCTGTCGGCTAGCCAGAATGATTTCACCAATTTCAACCAAATCCGTCACCTGACCTGGCACACGAACTAAATATTGTTCGCCACTTCGCTCAATATAGCCGGCACCAACATTGAGATTATTCAATGCCAATGCATTCGCAATATCCTGAAAACCCAAGCCAAAAGAAATTAATTTATCTGGGTAAGGTGTGACATGAAATTGCTTAACGTACCCACCAATCGAATTAACTTCTGTCACACCCCTGACAGTTAACAACTGCGGTCTGATAATCCAGTCCTGTATTTCACGCAAGTCGGTAGATGTAAATAAATTACCATCTGGCTTCCTAGCGCCATTTTCAACATCCACTGTCCACATAAAAACCTCACCCAGGCCCGTTGAAATTGGTCCCATACGGGGCTCTACTCCTAAGGGCAAGGCGCTTTTTACTTCTTGAATACGTTGGCTCACCAACTGGCGAGCAAAATAAATATCTGTACCTTCTTTGAAAACAACGGTAACTTGCGACAGACCATAACGGGACAATGAACGGGTATAATCAAGGTTAGGTAAACCCGCCATAATGGTCTCAACAGGGAAAGTAAGCCGCTGTTCTGCCTCGAGCGGAGAGTAACCCGTTGCTTCAGTATTGATTTGCACCTGAACATTCGTAATATCTGGCACTGCATCAATGGGTAGCTTCTGATAACTGTGAACACCAAACAGTGCCATTGCAATTACAGCCACTAGGACAAGACCCCGATAGTGAATAGATAGCTGTAAAATGCGCTCAAACATGCCTCAATCCCTGGTTAAATACTCTAATTATCTCAATAGAAAGTTTCATACTGACCACTCTTAATGATCATGTGAGGCACCCGCCTTACCCAGTTCTGCTTTGATAGCAAAACTATTGCCAGCAGCATATTGTTCTCCATCTGACAATCCACCCAGCACCTCAACCATATTCCCATCACTACGACCCAACTCCAAGGGACGTGCTTCAAAGTATTCACCATAGCGTCCAAACACTACCGACCAATCAAATAATGTTTGCAGTGCATCGGTTGAAACAGCAACAGGCACCTCAATTTCTTCAGTAATCAACACAACATTAATGAACATCCCAGCACGCCAATGTCCGTCATCATTATTGAGCGTCACGCGTGCTTTTGCTGTACGTGTTTGCTCATCAATCAACGCACTGATATAGGACACAACACCTGCTCCTTCAAGATCTGACGCAGTGGCTTTTATAACTGCCTCCTGGCCAAGTGCAATAACACTCAGATCTTTTGGGTAAATAGTCAAATTGGCATACATCGTCGAAACATCAGCCAACGTGAAAATTTCACTATCTTCTTTAATCACCTGCCCTCTTGCAATGGCCTTAGTAATAACAAGTCCGGAAATCGGTGCCCGCACTTCATAACGTGTGAGATTTTTAATTTGATTTACTGATTCTGGGTCTTCACCAAATGAACGTAATTTTGCCGCAGCAAGATCCACTGTTATCTCTGCTTCACTCAATAACTGCTGCGCAATAAGATAATCTTGTTTGGCTGTAATTTTTTCTTCCCAAAGCTGTTTTTCACGCACATAAGTTGTGCGTGCCAGCACTAAACGCTTATTTGCAGCAAGAAACTGTCCTCTGAGGTCGGCTAAAATTTGGCTCTCAATCACAGCCAATATATCGCCTTTTTCTACTTGTTGACCCATATGCTGTTTAACGGCAATCACAATACCTGGCGCACGTGGCACAACACGCACAATATTATGATGATTAAACGCGATAACACCGGGCATCTGAAGTGTTGGTTTAATAATTGCCGGGCCAGCAGTTTTTATTTCGATACCGGTACTACCCAATGCCTCATCAGACATTTCAATACGCGCTTCAATTTGCTTGTAACCCCAATGATATGTCTTGTTCTGCCACTCAGCAGCAATCACTGCTTCAAAAGAATGCGGTTCCTCAACAATATGATCACCCAACAAATAATCACTTTGTGCTTTAAAACTAAACAATTGTGCTGGCACACCTAGACGCGATAAAGTAATGGATACTTTGGCATCAGCGGGTGATATCGGCTTTCTATTATCGTAAAGATACAATCTAAATTGTGGCTCTACACCTTCCTCAAAAATAGTAACTTCCACACTAAAGTTGTCCGTTGTAAATATCTTCCCACCTTTAGGCCCTGTTTCCAGATCGTCATCATATTCACCCTCAAAAGTATTCGATAATTCACCATGATTATCATCAAATGAATAGGTTTATCCCAAAAAAGAATCAAGCTACCTAGCATCAAACCAACGACAACCGTAATGATGATTGGTTTCAGATTGGTCTCATTCACAATTTACTCCTTAAATCTATTAGACTTATAACAACAGCTAATCGACCGCATTCTCAATAGGACCTGCAATCAATCGTTCAATTTCGTTAATCAAGCGTTGGTAATTTGATAATGCACGCAAATAGAGCGTCTGATTCTGAAACAAAGTCCGTTGTGCATCCAATAACTCCAGAAAACCGAATCTTCCTAATTCATAACCCCGGTTTGCCATGGCAAAAGCTTCGTTGGCACCAGGTAAGATTTCATCACGCAACATAATGATCTCATTATCCGCAGCGGTTAATGCTTCATAAGCTTGTACCAGTAGTGTCTTAAGCTGCAAATCAGCAGCAGCCCATTGATCCTGTGCTTGATCAACACGTTGATGCGCCGCCAAAAGATTACCCTGATTACGATTAAATAATGGCAATGGAATGGAGAGGCCGACAAGTGCCGTGGTATCATGTTCACCGCCATATCGCCTGACACCAGCATTTAAAGTCACATCTGGAATACGCCGCGCTTTCTCCAGAGTTAACAATGCCCTACGCTGCTCCAGGTTTCTAAGGCTACTCAGCGCTAGAGGATTAGATCGCACACGTTCTTCCAATATATTAAATTCAGGTATAACGACGAATGATTCAAGATCCCCCAAAACACGCTCAAAATCTGGTGTTTGATCGCCCCATAATAGACCCAATTGCTTACGTAGTGCGATCAAATCTCGTTGCGCTTGCTTAAGCTCAATATTGGTAGTTGCAAAAGCCACTTTGGCTCTGGTTTCCTCAATAGGCGGCGCTTTACCAGCTTGAACACGCTTAGTCGCCGCATTCACCACTTTCTTTGCTAACGCTTGACCAGCCAAGGCAAGTTGCAAACGCTCTTGACCTGCCAGCACATCTGTAAACATATTCGCCACCCTGGCAATTAAATCCAGCCGTTTTATTGCGTAGTCTTGTTCAGCCCGTTCTTGCCCTAGTGAAGCTGCATGCGTGCGTGCTGAACGTTTTCCACCGATTTCAATTAACTGACTAATTCGAATTGATGTGAATCGAGCGCCCGGGCCATCTGTTCGAGAACTAATATCTTCATTATCAAACTGTATGACAGGATTGGGTAATAACCCTGCTTGTAAGGTTATACCCCCCAATGCGCGCACTTCTTTTTCAAAAGAAGCTAATTCTGGGTTATGTTGTAGTGCAAGCTGTATGGCGTCACGTAGCGTAAGTTCTTTTTTATCATCGATAATACTTTGTACAATAAAATTGCTTTTATCCCCAGACGATATACTGGCCACACTATTTTCAGCAATAGCGGTTGAAACAATACCCAGCGTCAGAACCAATAACCCAATTGGATTCTGGAGACAACGTCCACATAACAACACTGTGATCAAAACAATCAAATTCATGGGAAAACCCTTGCAAGACATGCGCTTAAGCGAGCCTTACCAAAACAATT
>JAOULU010000142.1 GCA_029881855.1 Nitrosomonas sp.
CAAGTTTGTTACTTTCTTTTGTCACTTATATTTTCCCAAATAAATCATTTACGACATTTCTATTCATAACACTGATTTCATCAATCAGTTCAATCTTGCAGAAATGCTTTTTCCAATCCAATGACCCTCGTTCCAGCAATGATCTTTCTTTCAGAGAACCAACCAACATTCGTTTCAAGTGCATATTTTGCCATCCCTGTAGACTCATGAACTTCTAATGATTCTGGCTGCATGTCGATTATATTAAGAATAAAGCCTTTTTCATCTATGAACGCTACACTTAATGGAATAAATGTATTTTTCATCCACATACTGTAGTAGTCTAACCTGGGGAAAATAAATAACATACCACTATTTTCTTCCAGAACCTCACGATACATCAGCCCCTGAGTACGCAATTCTTGAGTATTTGCAATTTCAACCATTAATGCATGTCCTGATATTTCGAGCATTATCTCTTGGGATTGCAATTTTACTGCCACTACTGAACCAACTATCAACAAAAAGAAACATATTACTAATAAACGCATTAATGCTTTCCGGTGCTACCAAAACCACCTTCACCCCGATGACTTTGATCAAAATTATCAACAATATTAAAATCTGCCTGAACCACTGGCACCAAGACTAACTGTGCAATGCGTTCCATTGGATTAAGATCAAATGATATCTGACCACGATTCCAGCACGAAACAAAAATCTGACCTTGATAGTCTGAGTCGATCAATCCCACTAAATTACCTAGTACAATGCCATGTTTATGCCCCAGGCCAGATCGTGGCAGTATCATTGCTGCCAAACTCGAGTCACCAATATGTATTGCAATGCCAGCAGGGATAAGTTTTGTCTCACCAGGATTTAGTGTTATTGGCTGCTCAACACATGCGCGCAAATCCAGCCCCGCAGAACCAGGTGTTGCATAAGCAGGAAATTGATCATGTAAGCGTGCATCAATAATTTTTATATCAATTTTTGTCATAATTATTTATACGCTAATGAAATGTATTTGATTAAATGCTGTGCTTGTACATCTTTTGGCGCTCTGGGTAAATGATGTTTACCTGCATCATCAAATAGAACTAATGCACTTTCATCTGAACCAATGGATTCTTGTACTAAATTGGCAACCAGTAAAGGCAGCTTCTTTTTTTTACGTTTAAGTACTGCATTATTCTCAAGATCTTCTGTCTCTGCCGCAAACCCGACACAAAATGGTGGTTTGGAAAGGTTTGATACGTACCCTAGAATATCAGGGTTTGGTTCCAGATGCAGCGTAAACTTTTCATCCGTTTTCTTTATTTTCTGTTTACTTATTTTAGCTGCACGAAAGTCTGCAACAGCCGCTACACTAATAAAAATATCAGTCTGTGAAATTTCTTTTTTAACCGCTTCCATCATTTCATTTGCACTAATCACATTAAGAAGTTTTGATACAGCAGGCGCAACCAAACATGATGGCCCTGTGATAAGAGTTACATTTGCCCCCGCCGCTAATGCTGCACGAGCAACAGCATAGCCCATCTTCCCAGAACTGATATTAGTAATCCCACGCACTGCATCAATTGCTTCATAGGTTGGCCCTGCCGTTATTAAAACATTTCTACCCTGCAATAATTTGGGCTGTAATACACCTTGCACAGCCTCTATCAGTTCACAAGGTTCCAGCATACGCCCCATACCTATTTCTCCGCAGGCCTGCTCACCATTTACTGGGCCACACACTAATACTCCATCACCTTTCAATAAATTAAGATTACGTTGTGTCGCTGGGTTTTCCCACATCTGTCGATTCATAGCAGGCGCAAGTATCAGTGGGCAATCACGCGCCAAACAAAGTGTAGCTAATAAATCATCTGCCATGCCACAAGCAATTCTTGCGATAAAGTCTGCACTGGCTGGCGCAATCAAAATGGCATCAACATTCCGTGACAAATTGATATGCGCCATATTGTTCGTCGTATTAGTTTCCCATAAATCAGTAAAAACAGGGTTACCTGTTAGTGATTGAAATGTTACCGGCCCTATAAAACGACATGCTGACTCAGTCATTACCGTTTGCACATCTGTTCCACTCTGAGTGAGTAGACGCGCCAATTCTGCTGCTTTATATGCCGCCACACCCCCTGTTACACCAAGTAGTAGCCGTTTTTCCGTCCAAGACGTTGCGCTAACTGATTCATTCATAACTTGTAAGCACTCCTTTTTCTTCCCTTATCAAACTAGGAATATACTTCATCAATAATATGTTACGAATAAAAAACATGAACTTTGTCTATACACTCAATTTAAGTTTATAAAATGCCGTTACATTCTAAACAATCAACTATAACTTACAATAATTGCAATCAAATCGATATGGCTATTCCAGATTGGCCCGAATCAGAACGTCCACGTGAAAAACTTATTAAACTAGGGGCCAAAAATCTTTCTGACACAGAATTACTAGCCATATTTCTCCGTACGGGAATAACAGGTAAAAGTGCCGTCGGTCTAGCACGAGATCTCATTAAATATTTTGGAAACTTAACAAATTTATTCGCCGCCGATCAAAAAACCCTTTGCCAATTACCCGGCATAGGCATAGCAAAATATACACAATTACAAGCTGTATTGGAAATGTCACGGCGCACTTTAGGTGAAACTTTAAAAAATAGCGATGCACTAAATTCACCCGAATCTGTACGTGACTTTCTCCGTTTAAGCCTAGCTAATAAAGAACATGAGGTTTTTATTGGTATCTTTCTAGATGCAAGAAACCATACTATTTGCACAGAAGAGCTTTTTAGTGGCACATTGACGCAAACCAGCGTCTATCCGAGAGAGGTTATAAAACGCGCATTACATCATAATGCTGCAGCTATAATTTTTGCACATAATCATCCATCTGGAGCTACAAACCCCAGTCATGCCGATAAAGCACTCACACTACTATTAAAACAAGCGCTAGCATTGGTCGATGTCAAAGTATTAGATCATTTCATTATTGCAAATGGCGACACACTATCATTTGCAGAACATGATCTAATTTAACTTAAAAACCCTATGAACTTGGGCACTAAACCCAATAAATAAACAATTCTATGCTATAGATGACAACATACATTTGAGTAAACGCTATTATTCAGGATATAATCCTCTTTTTTCAGAATTCCGGGGTGCGCTATCATGGCACGAGTATGTGAAGTAACTGGCAAGAAACCAATGTCAGGTAACAATGTTTCCCACGCTAATAACAAGAATAAGCGGCGATTCCTACCTAATTTACAACAACGTAAATTTTGGGTTGAAAGTGAGAACCGTTGGATTAGCTTACGTTTGTCTAATGCTGCGCTACGTACAATAGACAAAAATGGCATAGATTCAGTATTGGCTAAAATGCGCTCAGAAGGCAAAAGCATTTAAGTAACTAATCAAGTTAAGGAGTCATTACGATGCGCGAAAAAATCAAGTTGGAATCTTCAGCAGGAACGGGGCATTTCTACACAACCACTAAAAATAAACGTGCAAACCCAGAAAAACTGGAAATCATGAAGTTTGATCCTGTTGCTAGAAAACATGTGAAATACAAAGAAACAAAACTAAAATAACTTTTATTTCTGTTTTTTTACAAATAAAAAACCCGTCAAAGACGGGTTTTTTTTATTTACTTCTTTTATTTTTCCTCAAACTTTATGCATAGCAACGTAATCTCTGAGAAAAAGTTCTAAGCACTTCAATGCCACTTTCTTCAGCGCGTTTACACCAATCTTCTAGCTGTTTAACCAGCTCATCCTTAGATGCTGTAGAGCGCTGCCAAATTGCGGCCAGTTCCTCGCGCATGGTATAGACCTTATCTAGCGTCTTAGCATTACTCAAAACCTGGCTTAACGTTTCTCTTTCGTGTTCTTGCAAAGTCTTAGAATCCGCTAAGACCCAACGTTTCAAAGTTGGGTTATCAATACCATATTGCACGGTAGTATCTTTTAAATGAATTATTTCATTGGAGAAAGTAGACTGCAAAGACTTCGTATATTTCGCAAGTACTTCATACCGATGAGAAATAACTGCTTGCAATGTATCATGATCACATTTAGTTTTACCCGTATCTAGTCGTAGTTTAGGCGCAACCTTTTTAACTTTAGCTAACCCCATCATTTCCAACAAACGGATATACATCCAACCAATATCAAACTCATACCATTTATTCGATAATTTTGCAGATGTCGCAAAAGCATGATGATTGTTATGTAGCTCTTCTCCGCCAATCAGAATACCCCAAGGCACAATATTGCGACTCGCATCTTCCGCTTGGAAATTACGATAACCCCAGTAATGACCCGCGCCATTAATAATACCTGCTGCCATAACGGGCGACCAAATCATCTGAACAGCCCACATAGTAATGCCAATTGGGCCAAAAATGAGTATATTTATAATCATCATCGATGTAACACCCAATGCACTATACTTAGAATAGACATTGCGTTCCATCCAATCATCAGGTGTGCCATAGCCATATCGCTTCATCGTTTCCATGTTCTTAGCTTCTTTGCGATAAAGCTCAGAACCTTCAGTTAGAACTTTCTTTATCCCCAGAATAATTGGGCTATGAGGATCGTCTACAGACTCACATTTAGCATGATGTTTACGGTGAATGGCAGTCCACTCTTTTGTGACCATGCCCGTTGTCATCCATAACCAGAAACGAAAAAAGTGGCTAGGTATCGCGTGTAATTCAAGTGCTCTGTGCGCTGAATGACGATGCAAATAAATTGTAATTGAGGCAATAGTAATATGTGTTAAAACTAAAGTTACAATAACATATCCCCACCAGGGCATATCAACAACCCCTGATATCAAATCAAGAAAATCTAAAAACATAGAGTTAAACCCCTTTAAAAACCCGCTCTACAGCAGATAATACTTGAATAGAAAATAAACAAGCATCTAGTTAAAACCCCATTCACTAAAATGGCGTTTGTTTCTTTATTTTTTAAAAACTAATGTAAGTACCATCTTTTATAGAAACAATTACACAACAAAAAATGACCAATAAAACAACAACTTAAAAAGTTTACC
>JAOULU010000143.1 GCA_029881855.1 Nitrosomonas sp.
ATTCGTGCTATTGACATAAATATTATTCACATCCAGCAATAAATCACAGTCAGCTTCTTCCAGTACGGCTGTGAGAAAATCGATTTCTGCCATTTCTTGGCCTGGTGCAGCATAGTAAGAGACGTTCTCCATGGCAATACGTTGCCCCAGAATGTCTTGCGCCTGTTTGATACGCCCAGCAACATAATGTACAGCTTCTTCAGTAAAGGGGATGGGCAATAGGTCATAAAGATGACCGTCATCGCTACAATAACTTAGATGTTCACTGTAACAACGGATTTGATGTTCTCGAATAAAGTGTTTGAGGCGCTGTAGAAAGGCTTCGTCTAACGGGGAAGGGCCGCCGATAGATAAAGATAGGCCATGACAGATAAATGGAGCGCGTTCTGTTAGTTCACGAAACTTTTTACCGTAATAGCCACCAACACCAATCCAGTTTTCTGGTGCAACCTCCCAGAAATTAACGGGTTTAATGGGTTGGTCAGCAAGTGAACGAATCATCTCTCGACGCAGACCAAGCCCAGCACCATGAATATAAAAATGTTGGCGACTCATAGTTAGATACCTAACTTATTTCTTTTTTTCTCCACATTTTCCTTCACCACACTTGCCTTCTTTGTCACCCTTCATTTTTTCGCCACACTTACCTTCGCCGCATTTTCCTTCACCACACTTACCTTCTCTGTCACCTTTCTTCTCACCGCACTTACCTTCGCCACATTTACCTTCTTTATCGCCTTTCATTTTTTCGCCGCATTTTCCTTCACCACACTTACCTTCCCTGTCACCTTTCTTTTCACCGCACTTACCTTCGCCACACTTGCCTTCTTTGTCTGACTTACCTGCACCGTAACCTGATGCAAGCTGCATATAGCCACCGGATAACTCATTCATGGCAAAAGGGTTGGTGTTGATATCGGCTTCAGCAGAGGCATTGCTAACAGCCAAGCTAGTTACAAAAGCAGTTCCAACAGCCAGTGAAATTGGCTTCATTGATTTCTTAGACATTTATTTAATCTCCATAACAAATTGACGACTTCAGTGCTAGCAGTCTGTCGGACTTGAGTCCGCGAAACTGTAAAAAGATAATAACCCAAATTGTAGTGCAGTCTTTTATTTTTTTAAATCATTCGGTATATAAAACACACCATGGCCTATTTGCGATTATGGCTGAAAATATAAATATATTTGTTGTCGGCCTGGCTTTTTTAGATGTAATCTTGCTTTTTTTGCTGGCATCTCTCTGATAAACTCAGTCCTTCAAAAACAAGGGGAATGCTGTTAATCCTGAATCAAATGGATGAAGCAGGTGATTCCGAGACTAATAACGATGAGATGGAGGCCATTCATTCGATATCAGCTTATGAACTCAGCGGCAGTTCCCTGTAATAATATGCCTGATAATTGAGGAGCTCCGAATGTTTGATAGACCTAACCAACTTATTTTTTATGCCAACATAGTAGCGATAGTATTTGGTGCTGTTGTGATACTGTTTAGCGATTTCTTTTTAACTGGAATGGCATTTATTATATGCGGAATATTGTTGATACTTGAACAGATCAAGCAAAATAAATCTGCTTTTTCCATTCTGGATCTAACGAAGACGCTAACTATTCATGATACGAGTGGTAGTAACGCAACGCAGACACAAAAACAAGTCATTACTGCTTGCCATGTTGATAATAAAGTCTACTGGTTTAAGAATATTCCTGTTGTTGACTCGATAAGTAATTTTAAAATTAATGGTGAAGCCCCTGATGTACTGAAGCAAGAGAATGGTGACTATCACTTATGTGTAAAAATTCCCACTGAACTGAAAGTAACTAATGGATTTGATCTGACTTTATCGTATGACTATCAGAATGCGTTTACAAAAACAGAAGGCATGTTGACACATGTTGTTAGTGATGACACACGACACCTTCATTTAATTGTTGAGTTGCCCAAAGGGCGTTCTATAACTTCAGCTAGGGTATTTTGTAGACATAATGGGAGTGAGGAAGGATTGTTACCGCCTGTTGTAACAGGGCAAAAGATTGAGACTGAAATTACAGACCCTATTTTAGGTGCAGAATACTGTTTGCACTGGAACTGGCCTGAAGACGGGATTAAACAAAAAATAGGACGCTTATTTTAGGTGGCGGCTAATCAGTTCGATGAATTTTGATTGAATCGCATTCATGATGCACAGTATTTTTTAGGCTGAGTGCATGACTATACTATTAAAAGTAGTATATTACTCATAAGGTAATGTTAATGGCTAAGAATAGACTGGCTGCGTGTTTTACTGCATTTATAATGATGCAATTATTAGCAGGCTGTAGCATTCACCAGTCTGCTATAGCTGGTGACGGGCATTATACTGCCGATACCATCGATTTTAATGAAGTGAAATGGTATGCACAACGCGCAAGTGCTGCTTATAACAGTGCAAAACAGATTAAAGCAGCTTTCCCAGATACCGTTCGGGTGGTGCAGGTTAGGGATAGTAAAGTACAGTACTTTCTTGAGTCTGACCCTAATGCAGGCCTTCAGATTATCAGTATTCGCGGAACAGATAACTTGAAGAATGTCAGGGAGGATGTTGAATATATTAAATCAAAAAACAATAAGCTTGATATCTATGTCCATAGTGGTTTCGATGAGGCTACCTATAAGATTTATAATGATATTGTGCCGTTTCTTAAGAAGGAGTATAAGATTCGGCTTACAGGGCATTCTCTGGGCGCAGCTATCTCAACATTGTTAATGATGTATCTGCACGAAGATGGCTTTGAAGTTGAAAGATCAATTAATTTTGGTCAGCCTAAAGTAACCAATAAAGATGGTGCTGCACGTTATGGTTTTCTGCCATTGACACGTGTTGTTAATGAAAATGATGCGGTGCCACTAGTACCTCCTGTTACATTGCTCAGTGCATTGCATGGGGTATATCGGCATATGGGCGATGAAATAATTTTGTTAAAAGGGGAGCGCTATGTGTACCTTAAACAACATCAGGCATCCAAAAAATTAATTGAAGGGTTTTGGGAAAATATTGATCATGAGAGTATTACCGAGCACTTTATTGCGAATTATCTAATCAATATAAATAGTAAGTTAGGAAAATCTATTAGGGTTCCTTATGCACAACGAGAGCTCTATCTTGATCAGCATGCTGATTAGTTTTGTTACTGACAATATCTAATGCAAAACATGCGTCTAGTGTATATCCATGACCCAATGTGTAGTTGGTGCTATGCATTTATGCCTTGTTGGACGGCACTGCAGACAGAGTTGTCGATAGCTGTGCAGTATTTATTAGGTGGGTTAGCATTCGATACAACGGAGCCTATGCCATTAGCGACTCGGAAAATGGTTCAACAAGCATGGCAGCAGATAGAAAAGACTGTTCCAGGTATCCGGTTTAATTTTGATTTCTGGCAAAAGAATACACCACTACGTTCTACGTATCCAGCATGTAGAGCTGTTTTAGCTGCCAAAAAGCAAGATGTCACCAGTGAGCAAAGAATGATAGAGGCTATCCAGTCAGCCTATTATCAGAAAGCCCGTAATCCATCGTTGCCTGAGACACTACACGAATGTGCAGGAGAAATAGGCTTGGATACAAACCTATTTATAAAAGACTTGAATAGTCCCTGTATAAGGAATGAACTGCTGCACGAGATACAATTAGTACGCACAATGAAGGTTTATTCATTTCCGTCTTTGCTTTTAAAGCATGGCGACAAATCTTTCCCAATTATTGTTGATTATCTTGATCATCAAAAAATGTTGCGTGAAATCGAAGAAACCGTACAAACGATTAAGAATGCTTAATCGATAGATTTGTATTTTTTTATTGGTACGATGTTGTCGGCGTCATTGTCGTTGAGGGATTGGAGTATTTTCTCTGGTTCTTGTAGGGCAACCAATAAACCTTTTTCCCCATATACCTTGTCCCACATTTTTTGAGAGATACTTAAACAGGCGGCCATTGGGTTGTCGGCTTGATTACGTATTTGGTCAATTTGCCATTGTAATCCTTGTATGCGGGGTTTGTAAGACTCAGGAACCTGTTCCATCAATTCATCAATTAATTCCAACCGCATCTGTTCAAATTGTTCGGGATCTTGTTTGGCCACATTGGCCCAGTGATCAAAGTCAAAGTCCAGTAACTCTTTATCATTATTATTATTATTATTCATTTTTATTTTTATATTTAGTGTTTCAATAAATGTGGATAATGCGACATTTTGGCATCTACTGCAACTAATAAATATAAAATAGAATATCATGCAATCTTATTATGATTAATAATCAGTATGTTATATTTTTTTCTAAAAGTTGGTTTCGTAATAGATAATTTGTCATTTAGGATTGGTATGAGGAAGATATTGAATAGTGGAGTGAGGTCTTGTGAAAAATTTTATTGATATAAGTAGGGGTTAATAGGGCAGGGGTTAATAGGAATTAACCCCTTCTTAGGATGGCAATGGCACTAATAAGTTTCTTGTTTAAATTGATCTGATAAGCCTTTAAGCAGCTTAACTTTCTGGCTCATGGCTCCGCTGGCTGCGGTAGCTTCTTCAACCAGCGCGGCATTTTGTTGCGTTGTGTTATCAATTTGTGTGATCGCGATATTGATTTGCTCAATACCATTTGCTTGCTCCTGGGAGGAGTCGGAGATTTCTGAAACAATATCAGAAATTTTCTTCACACTTTCATTAATCAATTTTAATGATTCGCCAGATTTATTGGCCAATTCGGTGCCGGTTTCTACTTTGGCAACACTGTCAGTAATCAAATCCTTAATTTGTTTTGCTGATTCAGCACTGCGCCCGGCAAGGGTACGCACCTCATTGGCAACAACAGCAAAACCGCGGCCTTGTTCTCCAGCGCGTGCAGCCTCAACAGCAGCATTCAGCGCAAGCAAGTTGGTTTGGAAAGCAATTTCATCAATGACATTGGTGATCTCAGCAATTTTACTGCTACTTTCATTGATTTCAGACATTGCTTGAATAGTGTTGGAAACAACTTCTGTGCTCTTTTCTGCTTGCTGGCGTGTGTC
>JAOULU010000144.1 GCA_029881855.1 Nitrosomonas sp.
ACCGCAGCAACATTACCTAGAGATAATTTGCCAATCTTGAATTCTATTGTGTCACCGTAACTAAAGTTGAAATTACCCGCTTCATCAGTCACGCCAGATGTGCCTGATGAAGCGGTGAAAGAAACACCTGAGATTGGGGTGTTGCCAAGTAAAACGCCAGTTGCAGCACCAGAAGGCAGAATGATCGGATCACTTTGTGGTACGGTTGTTGTATTACTTCCGGGAAGACTAGTAACATCATCACAGGCTACAAGGCTAAAAATGAGTGCTGTAGGTAATAAGCATGCCCATGTGTTCTTTCTTGTTTGTTGTTTGAATTTCATCGTGGTGCTCTCTTTTTGTTTAGTTAGTTCGAGTAATTAAGCCAATTTACATTTTTTATTTATTTAAATAATTCTTTGTTGATAACGTACAGAAGCATAATATTATTTTACTATCAAGCTTGCTTCAATAGTCAAGCTACCAGCTTTTTATAATCATTGTACATAAATAGGTTTTATATTTTTCTCTTTTCACGTTTATTTCTAAAATTTCCAACTCGTAACGAATACTATCAAGATAGCTTTGTATCATTCAAAATTTCGGTAGAAGCAATAGAGAAACAAAATTAAAATAGCAAACTATGTTTTTTTATTTAAAGTTATGTTGTGTATATTTCAGGGTAACAAATTGAATGATGCGCCTTATGGTAAGTTATTGGGTATGTATAATATTTAAATATTGATTTCAGGGAGTGCTAGTGCGTTCATTATGGATGCTTGTTGCGGCATTTATGTTTGCTGGCATGGGCGTATTGGTTAAACTGGGTGCAGACTATTTCTCAAGTGTAGAAATGGTATTTTATCGCTCGTTATTTGGTCTATGGGTTACCTTCTTGGTGATACGATATTATGGGGGGAGATTATTGACGCCACATTGGGAGGTTCATTGTTGGCGTGGCTTATTTGGTCTGGGGGGTATGCTGCTATTTTTTTATTGTATTACTCAATTACCATTAGCAACTGCTGTATCATTGAACTATAGTTGGCCGCTCTTTTTGGCGTTATTCTCTAGCTTAGTTTTAAAAGAACATCTGCATTGGCCACTTGTCGTAGCGATAGCCATTGGTTTTGTGGGCGTTATCTTATTGTTAAGACCAACTGTGCATGGAGATCAATTGATGGCAGGATTAATGGGTCTAGCTTCTGGATTTTTTGCGGCGATTGCTTATTTAAACGTACGGCAGTTGGGTAATCTGGGGGAAACTGAGTGGCGTGTGGTATTTTATTTTACATTGATATCCACCGTGGTTACTGGAATATGGTTGTTGTTGACAGCATTTAACCCAGTTACTATAGACAATGTAATGTTGTTAATTGGGTTAGGTATAACGGCGACATTGGCGCAACTTGCTATGACGCGAGCTTATCGTACTGGTAAAACACTGGTTGTAAGTTCTTTGGGTTATAGCACAGTATTGTTTGCTGGGTTTTGGGGTATGTTGATTTGGAATGAGAGTTATCCATTTATAGCATGGTTAGGAATGGGTTTTATCATTTTAGGTGGGTCTTTAAGTGGAATCTTGGGTTTTTTGTTGCCAAAATCAACACAAAAATAATTAAAACAGGCACAAAATTTGCACCATTACATTTAATTGCCTATGATATTGTTGTTATCATTTGAGGTGAGGTCATGATTACTATTCAGAAAAAAGGCAATCTTGTTATCGTCGCAGTAATTGGTGAGTTTACGTTAACTGACTATAATGAATTTGAACAACAAGTGCTTTATCAGTCGCATTTTGATGGAAAGGCTAACCTTTTATTTGATTGGCGTGATATGTTGAACTATACCGTCGATGTAGCCTGGGAAGAAATAAAATTTATGCGTCAGCATGGTAGTGAATTTAATCGGGTCGCAGTAGTTACTGATGATGAATGGCAAACATGGAGTGCTTGGGTTTCAAGCCTCTTTATCAATGCAAATGTTATGATATTTAGCGAGTATGATGAAGCAGAGGAATGGGCTTTTGATACGCAATCAGTGGTTAACCAATAATTAATAGTGTGCTGTATAGTGTAATTGGTAGCGATACAGCACACTGATTTCACGCTTCAGTTCAGTAATTTCAGTGTATTTCTCAATTTAGTAAAACCAAATGGACGAATTAGCAATTGCCAGAGTACTCCATATATTAGGTGTGGTACTTTGGATAGGTGGTGTTTCAATGGTTGTCACCGTATTGCTACCTATCTTAGCACAGAGTAAATCAACATCTGAAAGTTTGCGTTTTTTTGAGGCTTTTAGAAACCGGTTTGCAGCCCAGGCACGTTACATTACGCTACTGGTTGGTTTAAGCGGTTTTTACATGGTGTATGCGCTTAATATTTGGTATCGGTTTTTAGAATGGCGGTTTTGGTGGATGCATGCCATGGTTTTTATTTGGATGGTGTTTTCTTTAATGTTGTTCATACTTGAACCACGTACTCGACGTCGACAGCTAAATGCACCACAATTTAGTGATCCAGAAAGGATATTTAATAAAATAAGAAGAATGCATTGGATTTTATTAAGCTTGAGTCTTATTACCATAGCAGGTGCTGTACTTGGTAGCCATGGTTACTAGGAAATAATGATGAGCTATGCGTTAATCAAAATGATTCATGTCGGTAGTATTATTTTAAGTTATCTTTTGTTTTTCCTGCGGGGTGTTTGGTTAATAAAAGATTCAGATAATCTGCGTCAGCGCTGGGTTAAAATTTTGCCGCATATAGTTGACACAGTATTGTTAACAAGCGCTATTGCTTTGGCCATAATTATACAACAGTACCCAATCGGCGATGCTTGGTTGACGGCCAAAGTGGTTGGACTACTGTTCTATATTTATTTGGGTATGATTGCCATGCGCTTCGGCAAAACCCGCAAAAAAAAAATTATTGCCTGGGTTGCAGCACAATTTGTCTTTCTGTACATTGTATTGATTGCATTGACTAAAAGTCCTGTATTGAGCTTGTTTTAATAGGATATTTTACGCAGTGTGACAAATGTGATGGTGTTTAAACCAATTAATCTTTCCAAATGCTGTCTTGAGAAAGCCAGGCTCAATCAGTCGCGTGAAATCTGTAATTTAATTAATCTGACGTATCGTGGTGAAGAAGGTTGGACAAAAGAAACACACATCGTTCAGGGAAAAAGAACGACTCAGCATGAAATAGAATCCACCCTGGTTAATCCTGATTCACATTTCCTTGTGGTTAATCATCAACAACAATTGGCAGCGTGTATTTATGTGGCGAAAGAGCAAGACAGCGCATACATTGGGTACTTTTCAGTCCATCCAAGTCTACAGGGTATAGGGCTTGGTAAATATGTCCTTAAACAGGCGGAGATTTTTGCTATAGCACATATGGATATCAGCAAGTTTGTGATGTTTGTTGTGTCACAACGCGAGGAATTGATTGCGTATTACGAGCGTAGAGGTTACAGCCGAACAGGTATTATTGAAGCATATCCAGTAGATGCAGGTATTGGCGTGCCAAAAGTAAGTGGCCTAACCATCGAATATCTTGAGAAGGTTTTGTAGTCTAAACAAAGTCTAGCTTGTTCAGTTCTGGTACGCTTATATGCCTATCAATCAATGAGGAATATGCCTTGTTTTCGTTGTATGTGCCAATGGGACTGATTATTGCTATGATTACCAGCCTGACATATGCCATAGCGGAAAGATGGTGGTAGTTCTGGAAACTGAAAGCGTAGATCAAAAAACCAAAAACAGGTGCTATTTTTTGATTGTTCAATTCGGTCTAGGCGCGGAAGAACAGAGAATTGACGAAATTGTTCGAATTCAGGTTGTGACCAAGCCAGCTGTACACGACCAGTTTCATCCTGATTTTTGCCAAATTTCTCCCAACGCTGCCATTTAATATCAGCTGATGGCTGATAGGCAGCAGCCATTTCTGGTATTAACCACGTATCAGTCTTTGGTACCGCCGTGTTATGGTAGGGCCGTAAATTAACATATGCAGTATGATAGGTATCTCGATGTTGGATAATAATTTTCCAGTTAAATGGGGATAAAGGTTGCGGTAATACATCGATATTCGTTTGCGCCACCGTATTTAGTAGTTTTGCGTGTGAGATGCCAATATCGTATGCACGTGTGTGTAAATGCCATAAAAAACCCACATAACAGGCTAGTCCGATCAACGCACAGATTGCGATAGACTTCAGATGCGGAAATTTCGCCGATAACACTAATCCCATAATAATAATTAGACTAAACCAAGGATCAATAACAAAGACTAAAGGCAATGAGAAGCGTTGGGCGGACAAGGGCGCAAATAACATCAAGCCATACGAGGTGATCAAATCGCCAGCAATATGAATGGCAATACCTAAACAAACTGGAAAATAGAATACTTTCCATGAGTAGTGTTTATGGGTGAGTTGTGAAAATAGGTGTGAGAGTAACAGTGACCACAAAGGTAGCATGATCAATGAATGTGTAGGGCCTTGATGCCAGTTTAGATACGTGAGTGTATCTATTAGCCTCAGTACTAAATCTATATCCGGAAATGCAGCAGCAGTAAATCCTGCGGTGACTCGCAAGTGTAGGGGAAGGGATGAGGCTTTAGGGTGTAGTAAATGAGGTGCAGTTGCTCGAGTGAGCAGGGCACCACTTAACGCATGAGTGAGTGGGTCCACTAAGTAACTGCCTTTTGATCAATGATTCGACTTAACAGATTTAATAGGCTTAGATTCTATTTTGTTGGGTTCTGCATGGGGTTTGTTTTGATGAAAGCCATACACGACATGATCTAGTGTTTCAGCTATTTGTAATTTATGCAACAAGAATTCGCGTGTGTTTTTTGAATGCTCGGAAATATCGTTCATCCAATAGACAAATGTTGCCAGATAAATCGATGTCAGAGCGGTTTCCTCCAATGCACGACGCATAAAGGTGGCATCACGTTGTGCTGCCTCACGCATCCATTGAACGGTACGACTGACACGCATAATAGCGGGAATTTGAATATGCAAATGTCCCGGTTCCAAT
>JAOULU010000145.1 GCA_029881855.1 Nitrosomonas sp.
GTATGCATATAGGTGTAATGGGTATATTGGCTTTTTCTTTTCTTTTGTGGCGTTGGTATCAAGTGTTTAAAATATGTCATGTTCCTGTCTTGGGAGCGGCTTTAGTAAGCTATATTTTTTTCTCGGGCTTAACAGCTACATTTATGCTTCAAAATAGAATTCCTATTTTGTTGCTTCTGATAACCGCAGTTGTCATCTGCTGGAAAAAGGAAAGTTTCAAGGTTTCAAAATTGACAATATGAGGAGTGAGGTTGTCGTGGATATTGTATTGGAATCAGATGAATGTACGACACAGCAAGATTTGATAGATACACAAGACCGACCCGTGTGCTATTTATGTGGTAATCATGGCGAAATACTCTATGATGGTCTCGTTGACCGTCTTTTTGGTGCTTCCGGGGAATGGACGCTCAAAAAGTGTTCTAACTTGAAGTGTGGCCTTATTTGGCTAGACCCAATGCCGACTGAAGTTGACATTGGCAAGGCTTATCAAAATTACTATACCCATAGCCAGTCAAAAGATACATGCTGGACTTTATTAGCGCGCTCACTCCGGTTCTTTTTCCATCAACCAAGTATTGCGCTGCTACGTATGCGTACTGAGCGTAAGCAGTATAAATCAATGTATTTGAATCAAGTGCCAGCAGGACGTTTGTTAGAGGTGGGTTGTGGTAGCGGCAAAAGACTGGCGAGAATGAAAGCTCTAGGTTGGGATGTTATGGGGCAGGAAATTGACCCTGTAGCAGTTCAGTACGTACAAAAAAAATGGGCTATTGACGCGCATCTAGGCCCACTTGAAGCGATGCCAGTGCCTCAGGAAAAATATGACGTAGTTATTATGAGCCACGTTATTGAACATGTGCATGACCCGATTGCGCTTTTATCGACCTGTAACCGTTTGCTTAAAAAAAACGGTTTGTTGGTGTTGTTAACGCCAAATGCTCAAAGCTATGGCCATCAAAAGTTTGGGGCAACTTGGCGAGGACTTGAGCCGCCTAGGCATTTGCATTTATTTACTTGCAAGACATTAATTCAGGCCTCTCAAAAAGCAGGTTTTAGTAGTCAGCACTGTTGGACGACCGCTGTGGCTGCATATGGTATTGGTCAAGGTAGCCAGTTGATGTCATCAAGTGTTAATAACCAGGGCTGTCGACTGGTTACTGCTCGTGATGTATTGAGGGGGCTATCATTCCAGTTAGCGGCGCAATTGGCATTTAAAAGAGATAAAAATTCTGGTGAAGAGTGTGTCTTAATGGCCACAAAATAGTTATTTTTTATAAAATAATATGTGTTTATATGGTTTGTGGGAGGTATTCCTGTATAAAATTAAAGAATATTGAGCATAGGGTCGTTAATTTATAGCGGCTGGCTAGTTTTAAGGGTATTAAAATTAATCAGCATTCCATTAAATACATATCTGGCCTATGAAAATTATTAAAGGTGAACTCGCTCTCGGGCGTTTCCTGGTGCCTTACCGTATCTATGGTGAGGCTGAACAAAGTATAATCTGTATTAGTGGGGCGAAACAAACGATGGCAGCATGGCGCTCTTTCGTTAGCCACTTTGTGTCTGACTATTCAATTGTCGTATTCGATTTACCTGGGCAAGGTAGAGCCTCTATTCTATCTGGTGCGCCGGGCGTTACATTTGAAGAACAAGTTGATGTGCTATACAATGTCATAAAGGAGACTTCTTCAGATAGGCCTGTTATCTTGGCTGCAGCATCATGGGGAACAATTATTTCTGCGGCATTTGCAGCACGGTATCCCGAGCTTGTTGATAAAATGATGTTGGGCAGCTTTGGTGCTAAACCAAATAAAGCGGTCTTAGAGGTAATCAAAGCAGGGCAGAATCTGTTTAATCGCAATAAAACAGAAGAAATTGCTCCTTTAATGATTGAATGTTTTGGTCAGTACATGCCTGAGTCTCACAAAAAGCAGATGATTGAGCAGTTCCGAAACATGAGTCGGGAACAATTCATTAGTTTTTATGAACACTGTGAATTTATTGAACAAGTAACTGACATTGAAGACTTTGTAATATTAAGTGAAATCAAAGCCTCAACGCTAATTGTTATCGGTGAATTTGATGCAATACTGGATACTAATGATGTTAAAAATGCATCATCAAGAATCCCTGATTGCGAATTCAGAATGATACCTGGGGCAGGGCACTTTTTACACTGGGAACAGCCTGAAATTTTACATACCTATAGTGAATTTCTGGCAAGATAAAAACTTTTTTGACAAGATAAGAATTTGTGAACGCATCAATATCCGCTTTACCTGCATCAAAACTGGCACCTGTTGACAAAGTTTCTATTATTGACCGTAAGGATTTTGCTGATTCCTATTTTACGCCTTTGCGTCCATTAGTTATTCAAGACTTAGCTCGATCATGGCCCGCATTGGACAAATGGACCCCTGATTTTTTTATAGAAGAACATGGGGATGCACCAGTAAAAGTTTATGATGGCGGTTTTATTGTGCCGGGTAAGAGCTACATGAAGAAGGCCAAGATTCTTCCCTTAAGAAAATACATCAATACTGTAATTACTTCATCACAAGACCTACGTATGTTTTTGTACAACATTAAATCGGGATTGCCAGATTTAATGGGTGACATCGTTTTTCCTTCTCTAGTTGACGGACTGTCAAGAAGATTTGTATTCATGTTTTTCGGTTGCAAAGGTTCTGTTACACAGATGCACTTTGATATTGATATGTCGCATGTTTTTCATACGGCTATATTTGGGAGAAAGACTATTACCCTATTTCCTTTTGAACAAGGGAAAAATCTGCATCGTTATCCATTTACCTGTAGAAGTTATGTGGATATTCATCAGCCAGATTATGAAAAATATCCTAGGTTAAGAGATGCGCAAGGTTATCAAGTTGTTCTTGAGCCAGGAGAAACCTTGTATATTCCTAGTGGGTATTGGCATCATATTGTGTACGAAGAGGCGACTTGTGCGATATCGCTTCGTTGTGCAACGCAAACTTGGCAGGGAAAATTACAAGGCTTTTATAATTTAATTATCATGTCTTCAATTGATCGTCTAATGAATAAGATATCGCCCCAAAAGTGGTTTGCCTGGAAACAGCGGCGTGCCAGCAATGCTGGCAACGGTACAGCAATTTATCAATAGGACTGGGTGTAGTTCGGTATTTTTAACCGGTTTATTATTACAGCGTTTGAGGCTTCGTAAAATTATAATGAGTAATTTAGTAGTTGAGTCTCGATTTATATTAGTGTTTCGTAGAGCAATAAATGATTGTCGAGTGTTTGGTTATGTTAAGTATGTTTTTGGTATCAAGGGAAAAAGGTATTTGTTTTGTATGGCTAGATAGGAGTAGATAAGCTGATCCCTGGTGATGATTGGTACACCCGTATCCTGTCGAGCTTCCTGGCTAAGGTTTGAGCCCATCGAATTCAATAGTGCTATTGCAGCTTGTTGTAATTTCTATGAAAAATAGATGGGTTACTGCATGATAATATGTTGACAGATTGTGTATATGATACAAATTTACCGTTTGTCAGGAAGAGAAAATGATTGATATTCGATCTCCATCTGAAGAAAATCCAGATATTATAATTCCAGTTAATCCAGTGATAGAGGATTACATGGGTGGTTTATTGTCACGAACCGATCACCCTGTATTGCTGGAGATGGAAGCGTTGGCAAAGCAAGATAATTTCCCAATTGTTAACCGTTTGGTTGGCGTTTTTCTTGAAACCCAGGCGAGAATGATTAATGCCAGGAGAATTTTTGAGTTTGGTAGTGGTTATGGTTATTCGGCATATTGGTTTGCGAGGGCAGTGGGCGTTGAAGGCCAGGTAATTTGCAGTGATGGTGACCCCACAAATAGAGCTCGCGCCGAACAATATCTAACTTCAGCGAATTTATGGCATCAAATTACATTTAATGTTGGTATTGCACAGGATGTATTCACGCAAACTGAAGGGTTGTTTGATATTTGTTATAACGATGTCGACAAGGATGGTTACCCAGAAGTTTGGCAGATGGCTAGGGATCGTATACGTTCAGGTGGTCTTTATATTGCTGATAATGCTTTGTGGCATGGGCGTGTGGCAGTGGAGAATTATACAGATGTTGCGCCGGGTTGGACTGAAGCTATTGTTAAACATAACGAGATGGTTTCTAATGACCCGGAATTTGATGCTTTTATAAACCCAACGCGAGATGGCGTAATTGTTGCGCGAAGAAAGTAAAAATTATAGTTAATTACCGTGTTATATAGATATTATTTATATGCTGACACCATGAATTGGTTGGTATAGTGCTTTTTAAATGTTAAATTAGCATGGTGTTTTCTCGCCATGCTGTTTACAATTCATCAATATTTGTTTTTATAAGGAAAGAGTATGCAGATTCATGTTTATGATACGTATGTTAAAGCAAAAGATGGTCATATCATGCACTTTGATGTATTTACGGCAGTTAAAGATGATCAGAAGGCGATTGAATATGCTAAAGAATGGTTGGTTTCAATTGATGAGGCAGACGCAACAATTACAAGTAAAGAATGTAGCTTCTGTCATAGTCAAAGTGCACCGCCAAATGTCGTAGATGAGATCAATAAGAATGGCTATTTTATTTATAAAATGGAAGGTTGTTCATAGATAACGTATTTATCTTAAAAGCCATAATGGGCTTAATATTAAGAGTTGTTCTTATCACTTAATTCTCAAGGTCCCTGAAATGAAGCCAAAATTTAGAAGTTTATTTATTTCTAGTGCCATCTTCATGCTGTGTACGTCAGTTCAAGCGTCGGAACCCAAGTTGTTGGGTGAACACGGTGACTGGAAGGCATATATGTTTATGGAAAATAGCGGTAAAGTTTGCTATATGGTGAGTCAGCCTAAAAAACACGAGGGGAACTATACCAAACGTGGAGATATTTTTGCTTTAATTACACATCGGCCTGCAGAAGGTAGTAAGAATGTGTTTAGTTATATT